>JASFUL010000154.1:0-10337 GCA_050050315.1 Gemmatimonadota bacterium | reverse complement strand
AACGAGGTGTCGTTGTTGCCCCCGTCCCAGAGCACCACGTCGGCGTCCTCCTCCGCCTGGTGCAGGATCGCCTCGTAGTCCACGCCCGCGAACACCACCGAGCCGGCGGCGATGTGCGGCTCGTACTCCTCGCGCTCCTCGATGGTGACCTCGTGCTCGACCAGGTCGGCCTCCCCTGCGAATCGCTGGACCCGCTGCTTCGCCAGATCCCCGTAGGGCATGGGGTGGCGCACGACGTTCACCCGCACCCCCGCCTCGCGCAGCGTCCGGGCCACGGCCCGGCTCGTCTGGCTCTTGCCCACGCCCGTCCGGACGGCGCACACGGCCACGACCGGCCGGCTGGACGCGATCATCGTCGCCCCGGCCCCGGGAAGCTCGAAGTGGGCCCCGGCGGCGTTCACGCGGCTGGCCAGGTGCATGACGTACTCGTGGGAGACGTCGGAGTAGGCCATGACGCACCGGTCGACGCCCAGCTGGTCGATGAGCGTCTCGAGCCTCTCTTCCGGGTGGATCGGGATCCCGTCCGGGTACCCCTCTCCCGCGAGCTCCGGAGGGTACACGCGACCCTCGATCCCGGGGATCTGCTGGGCGGTGAACCCCACGACCTCGTGGGTCGGATCACCCCGGTAGAGCGTGTTGAAGACGTGGAAGTCGCGTCCTGCGGCGCCGAGGATCAGCACCCGGGTCTTGCTCATGGAGGAACCTCCCGGTGGTTTCGACGGACCGGCATCCCCCGGTCCTCGATCGGGACGGGCCGGGGCGCTCCCGACGGGGCTCGCACCCGTTCTTCAGCGACCCGTTAAGATCGCGTCAGGGACGCGGGGATTGCAGTGGGGAAATCCCCGCTACCGCCCGTCCCGCTTGCGGTTCGGTCCGGGCCCGTCATCTTCCCTGAGGTGTCCCGGCGCCCCGCGCTTCCTCGCCTCCGCCGATGAGGATCTCCATGCGTCGTTTCCGCTGGCTGCCCCCCGTCTTCGTAGTGTCGTGCCTCCTCGCCTGCAGCGCGGGCGAGCCACCCGCCGGCGTGGTCGCCACGGCGGCCGGTCACGAGTGGACGGTGGAGGAGGCGGCGAGCCTGCTGGCTCCGGACACCCAGCTGCCGGCCCGCGAGGAGGTCGTGCGGGTGATGGCGGGTCTCTGGGTGGACTACACCCTCCTGGCGACCGCGGCGGCGGAGGACAGCACCCTCGCCCAGGTGGACGTGACTCCCCTGGTCCGGGAGCAGGTCCAGGGAGAGCTGGCCGAGGCTCTCCGGAGCTCGATGCTGGAGGTCGACACGGCCATCTCCGCGCGGGAGCTGCAGGAGCGCTACCGGCAGGAGGGCACCGACTCCGAGGTGCGGGCGCGGCAGATCCTGCTGGCGTGGCCCGAGGACGCGTCCCCGGCCGAGAAGGACAGCGTCCGGGCCGAGGCCCGCGCCCTGCGTCAGCGGATCGTGGACGGGGGCGAGGACTTCGCCGAGCTCGCCCGCGAGCTCAGCGACGATCCCGCCACCGCGAGCGCCGGGGGGGACATGGGGTTCGTGGGTCCGGGGCAGATGGTGCCGTCCCTCGGGGAGGCCGTGTTCGCGCTGCAGCCCGGCGAGGTGGGCGATCCGGTCGAGACGCCCTACGGGATGCACATCGTCCGCGTGGAGGCGCGGCGGACTCCACCCCTCGAGCGTTTTCGCGCGCGACTCCTGAGCCGGCGGTACGCCGAGGCGGACTCCACCCTGGTGGCCGGTCTCGAAGAGGCGGTCGAGCCCACCTTCGCCCAGGGTGCCTTCCAGCGGGTCCGGGAGCTGGCGCGCGACCCCACGGCCGGGCTGAGCGCGCGGGAGCGGGAGCGGGTGCTCGTGTTCTACGAGGGGGGAGGCGTGACCCTGGGCGAGGTGCGGGGCTACCTCCAGGCGATGGCGCCGCTGGCCCGCGCCCAGGTGGCCCAGGCGCCGGACTCGACGATCCCCAACCGCGTCCTGCGGGCCGTGACGCGGCGCGAGCTCCTCGTGTCGGCGGCCGTCTCCCGGGGCATCACCGTGCCGGAGGAGCAGCAGCGGGCGCTGGCCCAGGCGGCCCGGAACAGCCTCGTCGAAGCGGCCGACCAGCTCGGGCTCCGGGTCCGGCCCGACGCCGGCCAGGACGGCGGCGCGGCCGTGGAGACGGCGGTCTCCACGCTCCTGCGCGGGATGCTCTCCGGAGAGCGGAGGGAGGTGACACCCCTGGGCGTCATGTCGGGCGTGTTGAGGGACCAGTACGAATGGCGGATCTCCGAGTCCGGCCTTGCCGACGTCGCCGCCCGCGTGCGGGAGCTTCGCGGGACGGATGACGGGGGTTGACACAGCGACCGGCGCGAGCCCGGAACTGTTACGGGAACTCCACGAATGTGTTGCGGACACCCAACAGGTTGCCCGTCGCCACGCCCCTATCCCGCTGTCCAAATCGTTGCTTGCCAACGGGTTGACCCAAACGTCACGGTCGGCACGCCCCTTGCCCCCATGCCTCATCAGCCCTTTCCCACTCGACGGCCAAGGAGATCAACGATGCGACCTTTCCGTGCGGTTCCCGCCGCCCTGTTCGCCGCAGTCTTCGTCGCCGGCTCGACGACGGTCGCGCAGGCGCAGTCCATCTCCCCCGAGTCGGTCACGGCGACGCTGGGCGTCGGGGACGTCCTGACCGTCACCAAGACGATCACCCTGGGGGCGTCGGGCGCCAACCTGGTCGATCTGTTCTTCCTGGCCGACAACACCGGAAGCATGGGCGGGATCATCGGCAACGCCCAGGACGGCGCGGACGCCATCCTGGGAGGTCTCCCCGCGGGCATCGACTTCAACTACGGCGTGGGGCGCTACATCGGTGACCCGAGCGAGGGAGTGGCCAACGCGTACCTCGAGAACACGCCCCTCGGCGCCAGCGCGGCGGCGGCGGAGACGGGGATCAACGCGTGGTTCGCCTCGGGCGGCGGTGACACGCCCGAGGCCAACTTCTACGCCCTCGAGCAGGTGGCGAACGGCACCGGTTGGCGGACGGGCTCGCAGCGGCTCGTCGTCTGGTTCGGCGACGCGGTGTCCCACACCGCGACCACGACCGAGGCCGAGGCCATCGCCGCCCTCAACGCGGCCGGCGTGAAGGTGATCGCTTTCAATAGCGGCCCCTCCGGGTTCGGCATCGACGGGACCTTCGGAGGGGACGACGACCAGGCCTCCGACATCGCGGCAGCCACGGGCGGGAGCCTCACGAACAACTTCGCCTCGCTCAATCTCGAGGACTTCGTGGACGCGGTGAACTCGGAGATCGAGACGGCCACGTCGACCCTCGACCTGGTCTTCGGGAGCACGTTCGTGGGGTCGGGCCTGACCCTCGAGTTCGCGTGCGACGACCCGCTGGGCTGTGACGACGTGGCGGGGGGTGAGTCCCGCCAGTTCCAGATGCGCATCACGGCCAACGAGGTCGGCGTGTACGACTTCGAGGTCTTCGCCGAGGGCGTGAGCGCCCGCGAGCGCGACCTCATCACGGTCGTCGACGGGACCGGCGTGGTCCCCGAGCCCACCACGATCATCCTGCTGGGCACCGGTCTGCTCGGCGTGGGCGTGCTGGCCCGGCGCCGGAAGGACGAGGACGCGGCGGCGTGACGGCTTGACCGGAAGACGCTCCCGGACCCATTTGGTCCGGGAGCGTCTTTTTTTTGTGCCTCCCCCACCGGGATCCCCATGAGACAGCTCGAGCGACTCGGCCTGCCCGCCTGGTGCCTGGCGTTGATCCTCGTCCTCTTTCCCGTGCTGGACCTCGCCCAGGGCTTCTGGCCGTTCCAGCCCGGGGAGGTCGCGTGGCGCTTCGGCGCCGCCAGCCTGCTCAGCCGGGCCGTGGTCACGCCCCTCATCGGCCTCACGCTGGCCTACGCGGCGGCCGTCCTCCTGGACCAGTCCCGGGTGCTCAAGGTGCTGGCGGTCCTCAACGGTGTCCTGGCCGTCGTCCTCCTGGGCGGCGTGGCGGTCTACGTCCTGGACGCGATCCAGATGCGTGCCCGGGTGGCGCCCGACGCCCTGAGGCAGTTCGACGTGGGCTCCGGCGTGGTGCTCGTGAAGTTCGGCCTGGGCTTCGTCGTGCTCCTGGTACTGCTGGTGAGCGAATGGAGGACGGCCTCGGGCCTGGCGCGTCGGCGCAGGGCGTCCCGCGCGGAAACCTCCGCGGTGCTGGTCCAGCCGGCGAGGCGGCGCTCCTCGGCGTCCGGCGCCGATGGGGGCGAGCCCCTCGAGGCGGTCCAGCCGGGGCCCGTGACGGAAGGAGGAGACGCGGCGCCGGGGTCCACGGACGACCCCGCCCGCGCGGACGCGGAGGAGGATACGGAGAAGGAGACCGGATAGGGCGGGGAGGTCAGCCCCCGAACAACACGTCCACGCCCTGCTCGTAGACGATGTCCACCGGGATCCCGAGCTCGGCCAGGCGGTCGAGGTCGGCCTGCAGGCCCGGCTGGACCACCCCCTTCTCCGTGAGTAGCCTGCCGGCCGCCTCGTAGTCGCCCTCTCCCTGGAGGGTGAGGATCATCCCGCCCAGCCCCTCCATCGCGGCCCGCATGGCGTCCATGTCCACGCGGTACGTGCCGGTCGCGTCGTCCCGGGCGAACGCCCCCTGCTCGGCGAAGTAGTTGAAGCGGACCATGTTGGCCCGGCCGTGGGCGCTGGAGGCGCCGAAGCGGACGGACCGGAAGATCGAGGCCAGGAAGGTCGTGTAGTAGTCCTCCAGGCTGCCCTCGGTGAGCTCGCCGTCCTCGAACAGCTTCGTGACCATGTAGAGCCCGAGGATGTCGGCCTTTCCCTCCTCCATCGCCGAAGCGTGCTCGCGGAGGGCCTCGCGCACCGTTCCCTCGCCGCTCACCGTCTGCTTGATGCCCAGGCCGTGGGCCACCTCGTGGAACATGGTGTTGCTGAAGAAGGCGTCGAACGTCACGTGCTGGCGCTGGCCCTCGGCGATGAGCACGTCGGCGATGGGGACGAGGATCTCGTCGAACTTGGCCCGCATGGCGTTCTTCAGCTGGAGCCGCCGCGTCCCCTTGGCCAGCTGGACCTCCTCGTCGTTGGGGAGGTTGATGGCGATGGTCTTCGAGCCGGCGTTGGCGTCGCCCGCCACGTAGACGACGTCGTACGCGTTCAGGTCCGAGTCGCGACCGGGCGTCTCCTGCTTGTAGCGGTCCTCCACCGGCAGGCCCCGCTGCAGGTCCGGCAGCAGGGCCGCGAAGCGCTGGAGCCGTTGGCTCCACTCCATGTCCTTCACCAGGACGAAGGCCTCGTGGGACGCCTTGTAGCCGAAGAGCTGGTCCTCGTAGGTCTCGATGGGCCCGATGACGATGTCGATCGGGTTCTCCTTCATGTCCAGCCACGCCATGTCGCTCGCCTGGTAGTCGTCGGTCCGGAGCGCCTCGGCCCGGAGCTCGAGGTAGTGGGCCAGACCGGGATCCGTGGCCAGCTCGGCCGCCCGGCGGAGGTGGTCGGCCGCGGTGGCGTGGGCGTCGGCGAACGCCTCGTGGTACGGTACCGCCATCAGCCCTCCCGCCTCGTCCCGCCGCACGAGCGTGTAGAGGTCGGCCAGGGACGCGTCCTGGGCGGCGGCGGCCTCGAACTCGTCGGCCGTCATGTCCCGGGGGTAGAAGTTGGCCCCCGCGGGCTTCGGGCCCACCCCGGACAGGAACGGCTCGTTGCCGGCCAGGCGGTCCCACGGACCGTAGTTGATGACGGCATAGCGCCAGACCGCCTCGTCGCCCACCAGCGCCCGGAGGGCGTCCCGGTCTCCGTAGGCTTCCGTCCAGAAGACGTCGGTCATCGGCATGGCCGCCTCGATGAGCTGGCGGAGGGCATCCTGGTCGGCCGGGTCCAGGTGGCTCACGTCGGCCGTGAGCCGGACGGTGGCGTAGCGGTCGAGTCGCTGGTCGATGTCCACGATGGGCTCGGAGACGGAGGCCCCGGCTTCGTCGCCGCTCTCGGGGGCGTCGGCCGCCGGCCCGCACGCGGCGGCGAGGGTGAGGACGAAGGCGGATGCGATGGCTCGGGATCGGATCATCGGTGTCTCCGTGCGAGCGTCGAGGGACTCACGGTGTCTTCCAGGCGTGGCGTAAGATGGGGGGGAGGGCCGCGCGCCTCCAGTGCACCCGCCACCCAGGGCGTCCCGTCAGGAGACCTCCGCGATTCCCTGTGGGGCGATCTCCGGCGTCGATCGGTGGGGGGCGCCACGGTCTTGTCGGTGGCCTGGCGGCCGGGTACGGTGAATCGACCCGAAAGGACCCGTCCCTCCCGAGACGCCAGCGGGGCGACCCTCCGGACGACCGTCCGGAGCCCGCGGCCCGCCCGTCAGGAGCGCAGGCCGATGACGCGCGTTTTCCATCTCCTGTCGGCGGCCGTGGTCGCGGCCGCCCTCCTCGTGCTGCCTTCCCCGGTCCGTGCGCAGACCGCTTCCGCGCGATCGCCGCGTCCCGAACGGGCCGTCCGGTTGGACATCCCCCTGGAGGACCCGATCCGGCGCGCCTTCGCCGCGGGGACCCGGGACTCGACCGGGGCGCCCGGGCCCGCCTACTGGCAGCTCCAGGTCGACTACGCCATCGAGGCGCGGCTGGAGCCGGAGACGGGGATGGTGTACGGCAGCGAGTCGGTGCGCCTCCACAACACGAGCCCCGACGACCTGTCGACGGTCGTGCTGCGCCTGGACCAGAACGTCTTCCGACCCGACGCGGTGCGCAGTCGCGGCGTGAACGACCTCACGGAGGGGACCGTCGTGAAGGCGCTGGCGGTCGACGATGCGCCGGTGGACCTGACGTGGAGTCCCCCGAGCCGGCGGCCGCCGGAGCCCGTTCCCGGCCGGACGTTCATCCGGGGTCTCGGCACCACGTCGGCGACCTTGTTCCTGAGCGAGCCGATTCCCGCCGGTTCCTCGGCGACGCTCGACGTGGAGTGGGAGTTCCGGGTGCCGCGGGCGGAGGGGGGCCGGGGGCTTCGCATGGGAGCGTGGGGTGACTCGCTGTTCCAGGTGGCCCAGTGGTATCCCCAGGTGGCGCGGTACGACGATCTGCGCGGCTGGGACACCGAGCCGTACCTGGGCGGGTCGGAGTTCTACCACAACTTCGGGACCTTCGACGTGAGCATCGACGTTCCGGCCGGCTGGCCGGTCGGGGCCACGGGCGTGCTGCAGAACCCGGAGGAGGTCCTGACGCCGGAGGTCCTGGAGCGGCTGGCCGCCGTCGTGGGCTCCGACGAGACGCGGACCATCGTCGGGGCCGACGAGTCCGGCCCGGGCTCGGCCACGCTGGCGGGCGACCGTCTGGTGTGGCGCTTCCGGGCGGAGCGCGTGAACGACTTCGCGTGGGCGACCTCCCGGAGCTACGTCTGGGAGGCCACGGGCGTCGCGGTCCCGGGGGCCGGCCGCATCCCCTTCCACTGGATGTACCTGCCCGGCCACGCCGACCACTACGCCCGGGCCGACGTCATCGGACGCCACGCCGTGCAGTTCTACTCGGAGCTCCTGATGCCGTACGCCTTCCCGGTCCTGACCATGGTCGACGGACCGGATACGGGGATGGAGTATCCCATGCTGGTCATGTCCGCCATGGGCGCCGAGGACCACGAGATCGGGCACGAGTGGTGGCCGATGATGGTGGGCACGGACGAGACCCGGTACGGCTTCATGGACGAGGGCTTCAACGTGGCCATGGGCGGCCTCTCCCGGGCCGACGCCGAGGGGGAGGAGCCCGACCTCGACGGAATGGGCCAGTCCTACGGCCGCACGGCGGGCGACGAGGCCGAGCCGGCGATGATGTGGAACGCCAACTACGCCGGCCCGATGTACCGCTTCCAGACCTATCAGAAGGCACCCCTCATGCTGTCCATGCTCGGCGGCATCGTGGGGGACGACGAGGTCTGGCGCGCGATGAGCGACTACGCCAGGGCCTGGCGCTTCAAGCACCCGTCCCCCTGGGACTGGATGTTCTTCATGAACCGGGCGCTGGACCGGGATCTCGGGTGGTTCTGGAACGCATGGCTCTTCACCACCGGCGGCGTGGAGGGCTCCATCCAGGACGTCACCGACGACGGATCGGTGACCCGGGTCACGGTCCGCCAGGACGGCCCGATGCCGTCGCCGGTGGTGCTGGAGGTCGAGCTGGCCGAGGAGGGCCCACCCATCGTGCCCATGGACGGGGCGGAGATGCTCGACGAGCGCACCGCGCTCGTACGGTACCCGGTGGACGTCTGGTTCCCGGGAGGTCGGACCTTCGTGGCGGCGCTCGACTTCGGGGGCCGGGCGGTCACGTCCGTCACCCTCGATCCGCACGGTCGATTCCCCGACGGAGACCCCACCGACAACGTCTGGCCCCGGGCGGTGTCGACGTCGAGCGGCGCGGGTCCCCGATGATCTCCCGGAGGCGGTGCTTCACGGCGGCCCTGCTGGTCCTCCTCGGCGGGGCCGGTCCGATCGGGGCCCAGCAGCGACGCCCCGACGACGACGAGCTCCGGATCCGGCGCCAACGGATCGAGGCCGAGCTCCAGCGGGTCGCGGTGGTGGAGCGGAAGCTCATGGTTCCCATGCGCGACGGCGTGCGTCTGGCCACGGACGTCTACCGGCCCCGGGACGCCGATGGACCCGTCCCCACGATCCTCTCCCGGACGCCGTACAACTCCAACTGGTGGGACGTCGACCTGGGGGCACCGCGGAGCATGTCCACGGCCCTGGACATGGTCCAGCGCGGGTACGCCTACGTCGTCCAGAGCGAGCGGGGCCACTTCTTCAGCGAGGGCAACTGGGACATCCTGGGGCCGCCGCTGAGCGACGGCGAGGACGCCTTGAGCTGGATCGCGGAGCAGCCGTGGTCGAACGGCAAGGTCGGGCTCGTCGGGTGCTCCTCGACGGCCGAGTGGCAGATGGCCGTGGCGTCCCGGGGGCATCCCGCCCTCGCCGCGATGAACCCCCAGGGATTCGGCGCCGGGGTCGGACGCGTGGGCGGTTGGTACGAGCAGGGGAACTGGTACCGCGGGGGTGCCGTCCAGATGCTCTTCATCACGTGGATCTCGGGCCAGCAGAACCAGGTCCGGCCCATGTTCCCCCCCGACGCGACCCGGGAGGAGCTGATCCGGGCCTCGAAGTCGTTCGATCTGGCCCAGCAGCTTCCTCCCGTCGACTGGTCCCGGGCCATCCGCCATCTCCCGGTCGAGGACATCCTGGTCGCGGTGGACCGCCCCCACGGCGTGTTCGCCGACTCCATGCCGGTGGCCACCGGTGGACGGATGATCCAGCGCACGCCGAACGATCCGGCGTGGTACCGGGGCGGGCTCTATCACGACGACATGCCCTTCGACGTCCCGTCGCTCTGGTACATGTCGTGGTACGACGTCTCGGTCGGGCCGAACCTGGCCATGTTCCAGCACGCCCGGGAGGTCGCGTCGCCCGAGGTGGCGGACCGGCAGTACGCCATCATCGCTCCGACCCTCCACTGCGCGTACCGGCGGGCCACGGAGGAGACCGTCGTGGGTGCGCGGAGCGTCGGCGACGCCCGCTGGGACTACGAGGCGCTGACCAACGGGTGGTTCGACCACTTCCTCAAGGGAGAGGATGCGGGACTTCTCGACACCCTCCCCCGGGTCCGCTACTTCACGATGGGATCCAACCGCTGGCAATCGGCCGACAGCTGGCCCCCCGAGGGAGCGGAGATCGTCACGTGGTACCTGGACAGCGACGGTCGGGCCGGGACGACGTCCGACGGAGGACGGCTCGGGACCGAGCCACCCGAGGACGACGTGGTCGACGCCTTCACCTACGACCCCATGGATCCCGTGCCTTCCCTCGGCGGCAACGTCTGCTGTACCGGCGGAGTGATCCAGGGGGGTGCCTTCGACCAGCGACAGATCGAGGGGAGGGCGGACGTGCTGGTCTATTCCACGCCGCCGCTGGAAGAGGGGGTCGAGGTGAGCGGTCCCGTCACGGTGACGCTCTACGTCTCGTCCGACGCGAGGGACACGGACTTCACCGCCAAGCTCATCGACGTGCATCCGGACGGCCGCGCCTTCAACCTGGACGAGACCATCCAGCGCATGCGGTACCGGGAGGGGTACGACCGCGAGGTGTGGATGGAGGGGGGAGAGGTCTATCGGGTCGTGCTCGGCCCCTTGAACACGAGCAACTGGTTCGGGCCCGGCCACCGGATCCGGATCGACGTGTCGAGCAGCAACTTCCCCCGCTTCGACCGGAACCTCAACACGGGGGGACGCAACTACGACGAGAGCGAGGGGGTGGCGGCCCACAACGTCGTGCATCATTCCGAGCGCCACCCGTCCAGCGTGGAGCTGACCGTCGTTCCGGGTGGCGGGCGATAGCGCGACGACCGGC
>JASFUL010000153.1:0-10340 GCA_050050315.1 Gemmatimonadota bacterium | reverse complement strand
GCTGACGTACGGGCTGACCGAGGCCACCTCCCAGGTCACCACCGCGCCCCCGTCGCTCGTCCGCCGCAAGCCCGGAACCCTCGGGCTGCCCCTCGACGGGGTGGAGCTTCGCGTCGATGCCTCCGGCGAGATCCTGGTGCGGGGGGCCACGGTCGCCGCCGGCCTGTACGGAAGCCGCGAGCCCCTCACCGACGCCGACGGGTGGCTGCGCACCGGGGACCTGGGCGCGGTCGACGGCGACGGCCACCTCCGCGTGACCGGGCGACGCTCGGACCGCATCATCACCGGCGGCGTGAACGTGGACCCGGTGGGGGTGGAAACGGTGCTCCTCCGCCACCCGGACGTGGCCGAGGCGGGCGTCGTCGGGCTCCCCGACGACGGGTGGGGCGAGCGGGTGGAGGCCGCGGTCGTGGCGCGGACGGGCCGGAGCCCCGACCCGGAGGCGGTGCGCGCGTGGGCCCGCCAGCGGCTCGGCGGCCCACAGGCGCCGAAGCGCGTGACGGTGCTGGAGGCGCTGCCCCGGAACCCCAACGGCAAGGTGGACCGTTCGGCCCTGCGCCGGGAGCTCGAGGACGCGGAAGGACCGTAGATCCCCCGGCCGTCTCCCGGGCGCCGACGCAACCCTCGCCCGGACCCCTGTGTCTCACTATAGTACAACACAAGATAGTTGCCCCGACGAGGAGCCCCCGTGGCCGTGTCCGCCCCCGACGATCACCTGCCTCTCTCGCCCCCCGTCTACCACGTCCTTCTCGCCGTGGGGGACGACGTGCTGCACGGCTACGGGATCATGGAGGCCTTCGAGCGACTCACGGGCGGGGAGGAGACCATTCTCGCCGGGACCCTGTACGCGACGCTGGCCCGCATGCGCGATGAAGGGCTGCTCGCCGAAGCCGACCCGCCCGCGGGCGAGCGCAGCGGGGGGCCGAGGCGTCGCTACTACCGGCTCACGGAGCTGGGCCGGGCGGTGGCGAGGGCCGAGTCGGCGCGGCTGGGACGGCTCCTGGCCGTGGCCCGGGCGCGGGACCTGACGCCGGAAGCCGGGTGATGGCCCCCGGGACCGTGGCTGGGCGGCTCATCGGCCTGCTGGCCAGGGCCTTTCCCGGCGATGCCGTGGAGCGGACCGAGCTCGTGGCCGTCTTCGAGCGGGCGTACCGGCGTCGGGCTCGCCGGGGAAGGATCGGGGCGTGGGCGTACGCGGTCAGGACGGCGGTGGACGTGGTGCGTGCCGGGTGGCGGGAACGCCGCCGGCAGCGATGGCGCGGGGCGGCGGACCGCGCCGGCGGAGGTGCAGGCGACTCGAACGGAGGTGGGGGAGGGATGGGACGGTTCGCTTGGGAGGTGCGGTACGCGCTGCGGGTGCTCGGCCGGTCCCCGGTCTTCACGCTGACGGCGGTGGCGATCCTCGCGCTCGGCATCGGCGGCAACGCCGCCGTGTTCAGCGCGCTGAAGACGGTGCTCCTGGACCCGCCGCCGTATCCGGAGCCCGGGCGGCTCGTGTTCGCGGACATCGTCCGGGGTCGGGTCGGCCAGCCGGACACCACGACCTTCACCTTCTCGTGGGCCAAGCTGCGGCGCCTGCGCGAGGGCACGGCGGATGTCTTCGGGCGCGTGAGCGGGTACGCGGAGCGTTCCGTGACGCTGTCGGAGCCGGGGGACGCCGAGCGCGTGTCGGCCGAGACGGTGGAGCCGGACTACTTCGCGCTGCTGGGCGTGGAGCCGGTCGTGGGCAGGACATTCGCCGCCAGCGAGGGGGGGGACGACCCCTCCGGTGTGGTCGTCCTCGGGCACGAGCTGTGGAGCGAGCGCTTCGCCGGCGACCCGGAGGTCCTGGGTCGCGAGGTGGTCCTGGCGGGAGGCCGGTTCCAGGTGGTGGGGGTTGCGCCGTGGGGCTTCCGGGGGCTCACCGGCACCGCCGACCTCTGGATGACCATCGGAGACCTCTCCACGACGGGCTCCGGCTGGCTGCTGGACGAGCCGCAGGCCCACTGGCTGCACGTGATCGCGCGCCTCCGCGGCGGCGTGACGGTCGAGGACGCCCGGGTCCGGATGGCCCGGGTGGGCGATGCGATCGAGGCCGAGCTCCCCATGGCCGACCCCGGCGAATGGGTCGGTGGAGGGCTCCGGACGCTGGCCGAGGTGCGTGACAACCCAGGGGCCCGGATGTCGGTCCTGGTGCTGATCGCGGCGGCCGGGCTCGTCCTCCTGATCGCCGTGGCCAACCTCGCCGGGCTCCTCATCGCCCGCGGCACGCGCCGCAGACGGGAGACCGCCGTCCGGCTGGCCCTCGGCTCGGGCAAGGTCGGGCTCCTCCGCGGGTTGGTGATCGAGACGCTGCTCCTCGCCGCGGCCGGGGGGCTGGTGGGGCTGGGGGTGGCGTGGCTGGGGATCCGTGGCATCGCGGCGGCGTGGCCCGCGGAGTTCGTCACCAGCGCCGACTCCGAGATGGTCGTGGTGGACGTCACCCGCCTCTCCCTGGACGGGGGGGTGCTCCTCTTCTCGGCGGCTCTGACGCTCGCCGCGGGCCTCCTGTTCGGCGTCCTTCCGGCCCTTCGACAGTCGGGGCTGGACCTCGTGCCGGCGCTCAAGGACGGCAGCCGAGGTCCGCGCAGGGGGGACGGCGGTCTCGCGGCGCGGCGGTTCCTGGTGGGCGCGCAGGCGGCGGTGGCGGTCGTCCTGCTCGTGGGGGCCGGCCTCATGGCCGGGACGCTGCTGAGCCTCCGGTCCGTGGACCGGGGCTTCGATCCCGAGCGGCTGCTGGTCCTGCGCTACAACACCGCGCGCGTCGCCGGCGTGACCGACCGCTGGGGGTTCCACCGGTCACTACTGGAGCGCGTCCGCGCGCTGCCGGCCGTGGAGGGGGCCACGCTCACCACCTCGGCACCCCTGTCGGGCTGGAACATGCGCACCCGCGTCCGCGGCCGGGAGGGCGCGCCGCCCTACGAGAACGCGGACCGGCCCGAGATCGGCGTTCTCCTGGTGACGCCGGACTACTTCGACGTCCTCGGAGCCAGCCTGACCTCGGGCAGGACGTTCGAGTCCGACGAGCTCGAGGCACCGCCCCGGACCGCGCTGCTGAACCGCACGGCGGCGGAGACCCTCTTCGGGCAGGAAGACCCGCTGGGGCGGACGTTCGAGATGGGCGTCTCGTTCGAGGGGAACTCCGGGAGCTACAGGGTGGTCGGGATCGTGGACGACGTGCTCCAGAGCGCGCCGGACCGCGACCGGCTCCCGACCGCCTATCTGCCGCTGCCCGCGGGCGACATCGCGGGGGTCACGGCCCTGATCCGGACCCGGGGAGACCCGTTCGACGTCGTTCCCGCGGTGCGGGACGTGATGCGTTCCCTGGACGCCTCGATCCCCCTGTTCGGGATCACCACCGCCCGCGAGCTGGACGCCCGGGCGGTGGGGGACACCCGGGTGCTCCTGGGCCTGCTGACCATCTTCGCGGCGGTGGCCTTGACCCTGGCGGCCACCGGTGTCTACGGGGTCGTCGCCTACAGCGTCGCCAACCGGCGGCCCGAGCTGGGGCTCCGCATGGCCCTCGGCGCGCGGCGTTCCCAGGTGTCGGGGATGGTGCTGCGGGAGGGCGTCACGGCGGCGGGCATCGGCGTGGCCGTGGGTCTCGTGGTGGCGCTGGCGGGGACCCGTCTCCTCTCGACCTTCCTGTGGGGCGTGGGGGAGCGGGACCCGGGGGCCTTCGCGGTCGGGGCGCTGGTGCTCCTGGCCGTGGCCGCGGTAGCCAGCTGGCTCCCGGCTCGACGGGCCACGGTCGTCGAGCCCGCCGAGGTGCTGCGGAGCGAGTGAGGACTGGCCCGCCCCCCGAGTCGCCGGGGGGCGGGCGCCGGGTCAGCGTCGACGCCGCCGGTCCCAGCCGTCGTCGTTTCCTCCGATGGGGATCCCGAAGCTCACCCCGATCCGGTAGGTGACGAGGTTGGCCTCCGACCGGTTGGGGTAGAGGGTGATGCTCCCGTCGGGCTCGTCGACGATGTCGCCTTCCCGCAGGTACCGCGTGACGCCGTTCCGGTGATACTGGACCCCGAGATCCAGGTGGATCGGCTTCCGTCCGTCCCGGAGCAGCGCCCGGATGCCGCCCCCCAGCTTCACCGAGCCGACGAAGTCGCTGAAGTTCCTCGTGTCACCCCAGTCGTCCCACTCGTCGTCGCCGGAGAGGCTCGAGATGGTTACGAAGTAGCTGAAGCCCGCCGTGGCGTTCACGTAGGGGCGCAGCGGGCCGTAGGGGACGGCGATCTCGGGGCCCGCCCCCAGGAAGAAGATGGTGTTCGAGGTGGTCAGGTCGAGACCGATCCGGCACCCGACGGGCACGGGGAAGCAGACGCTCTTCCGCTCGTGGCCGTAGATGATGAACCCCCCGTCCGTCCGGAGCCGCAGCGCCCCGTCGCCGACCAGGGGGAACGAGCCCTCCACCGCGAGGCCGAATCCCTGGTCCACCACCTCCCCGAACTCGCCCACGGGATCCGCCCCCAGCAGATGGAGTCCGACGAGCGCGGTGGGGACCGGCTCGCGATACGAATAGGCGTCGCCCCGTCTCTGGGCCTCGGCGCCGGTCGTCGTCGCGACGACGGCGACGGCCGCCACCAGCCAGGATCCCGCGCGGATCTTCATCACTCCCTCCCCTCGTGGACGCGGTCACGTCGTGCCGGGCGTCCGCCCGGTACCGAACGTTGGAGGCAAGGGGGATGCCCGGGAAGGGACACACGTGGCCTCATACCGTAAGTCTCTGTGGCAGAGTTTCTTACAGTCGACGTGAGGCGTGTGGCCCGGCCGCGTCGCCCGGGGGGCTGTCCTCGCCGGTGGACAGGGGGCGAGACACTTCCGCGACGCGACGGCCGAGGCGCCGTGGGACGACGGCCTATCGGGGGCGTGGAGCGCGGCCCGATACGACGAACATGCGACCGGTACGGGCGCCGTGCACGGAGCTCCACGCCGACGTCAGCAGGAGGTCGGGCGTGCCGTCGCCGTCCACGTCCCCCACCCCGGTGGCGTCGAACCCGAACGTCTCACCCGGCACCTTTCCGGTGATCGAGAAGAGCAGCGTTCCGTCCCGTCCGGAGTACACGTAGACCTTGCCCCCGCTCGGGGCCACGGAGCCTTGCTGCCACGCCCCGACCACGAGATCGTCGTGCCCGTCCCCGTCGAGGTCGCCCGCGTCGGCCGTGCCGATGCCGAAGCCGTCGCCGGCGGCTTCCCCGCCCAGCGCGAGCAACCGGCGCCCGTCCGCGCCGGAGTGGACGTAGATGCGGCCCGTCGTGCGCCCCAGGGCCCCGTCGGCCCAGTCCGATCCGTAGACGTCGGGCACCCCGTCGCCGTCGACGTCGCCCACGATCGACACGAACATCTGACCGAGGAACGCCCCGCTCTCGTCGGCCTCGATGACGAAGGCCGGCTCGTCGGTGAGCCCGTCGTAGACGTAGACCCGTCCGCGGTCGGACGGGCCGGCGTTGGGGGCGCCGATCGCGTAGAGCCCTCCCCGGGCCCACGTCGTGCCCGCTCCGGCCGCGCCGAACTGGTCGCCGGGCTCCTCGCCCGTCCAGGCGTGGAGGAGAGACCCGTCGCGGCCGCTGAAGAGATACATCCGGCCGGTATCCTCGCCGGCCTCGTCGTTCCGTGACCCCCCGAGCAGCAGGTCGTCGTGTCCGTCGCCGTCCACGTCCCCCGCGTCGCCGGCCTTGCGGGCGAAGAACTCCCCGGGCTGCGGGGCCTCGATCTCGAGGAGAACCTCCCCCGTGCGGCCGTGGAAGACGAGGGCCCGGTCGCCGAAGGGCGCCCCCGCCACCACGTCGGGCACGCCGTCGGCGTTCACGTCTCCGGCCGACTCGATCCCGAGGCCGAGCTGCCACTCGGGTTCCCCCTCCCGGGTCCAGAGCGTCTCGCCCGTCCGACCGCTGAAGAGGTAGACCTTCCCCGCGTTCTCTCCCCACGTGGGGGCGGACGTGGTCACGTCGTGGATGCCGTCGCCGTCGACGTCGCCGGCGTCCCTGGCGATCCAGCCGAACTGGTCGCCCGCGTGCTCTCCCCGCCACTCGTGGAGGACCTCCACCTCCTCCACGAAGGGATCCGCGAGTTCCGCCTCCGACGGGAGGAGCGCCGCGTAGCGGGGATCGTTCCGGAGGGACTCCGCGTCGGGGTCGAGATCGAGCCGGGTCATGTCCACCCGGCCGGTGGCCTCGGCCTCCTGCAGAGAGCGGAACGCCCGGTCCGGGTCGCCCTTCAGGGCGTAGGTCAGGCCGAGGTTGAACAGCGCGGTCGGACGGGTCTGGTCGAACTCCGCGGCCCTCGTGTGGGCCGCGATGGCGCGGTCCAGCGCCCCCAGCGAGTGCAGCGACACGCCGAGGAGCGACCAGGCGCGCGCGTTCTCCGGCTCGCGGGCGGTCACCTCTTCGAGGATCTCCACGGCCCGCTCGAACTCCTGGGCCTGGATGTGACGCACGGCCTCCGGCACGCCCTGCACCATGTCGTCCCCGGCGTCCTGACCGGCGAGCGGAACGGCTCCCGGCCGGAACGGCGCGCCCAGGGCCAGGAGGACGACGGGGATCAGGACGGCGGTCGGGCGTCGGTGTCTCATGGAGTCGTCCGGGGTGCCGGGGAGCAGCGGAGGTGGCGTTTCCGGTGCAGTGTACGTCCGGGCCGCGTCCTCCTTTCCCCCGGGCTTCGGCCGTTGGGCCTCTCGCGGGCGCGCGGCCGTCTCTCCGTCGGATCATCCCGGGTCGAGACTTCCGACGGATCGTCGGGGAAGCCCGGATCCGCAGTGGAACCGACCCCCGCCCGGCTCCCCCGAGCCTTGACCGCGCCCGGCCCGGCCGTACCGTTGACTGCCATGAACGACGTGATCGAAGTGCTCCGCTGGCGCGGGCTGCTGAGGGACGCCACCGACGGCGCGGTCGAGCATCTGGCCGGCGCCCCCCGGACCATCTACGTCGGCTTCGACCCGACGGGCTCGAGCCTCCACGTCGGGCACCTCCTGCCCGTCATGGGGCTCGTGCACCTGCAGCGGGCCGGACACCATCCCATCGCCCTCGTCGGCGGGGGGACGGGCCTGGTCGGAGATCCGTCGGGGCGGGACGCGGAGCGCCTCCTCCTCACCCGGGACGAGGTGTTCGCCAACGCCGAGTCCATCCACCGGCAGCTCGAGCAGTTCCTCGACTTCGACGCTCCGGCCAATCCGGCCCGCATGCGCAACAACCTCGAGTGGCTGGGCGAGATCCGGATGGTGGACTTCCTGCGGGACGTCGGGAAGCACTTCAGCGTGAACGCCATGCTCCGCAAGGAGTCGGTCCGCCGGCGCCTCGAGCAGGACGAGGGCGGCATCAGCTTCACCGAGTTCGCGTACCAGCTCATGCAGGCGTACGACTTCCTCGAGCTCTTCCGCCGGGAAGGCTGCACGGCGCAGCTCGGCGGCAGCGACCAGTGGGGCAACATCACGGCCGGCATCGACCTCGTGCGTCGCACGGCCGGCGCCGAGGCCTTCGGCGTCACCTTCCCCCTGATCACGACGTCCACGGGGCAGAAGTTCGGCAAGAGCGAGGGGAACGCGGTGTGGCTCGACGCCGAGCGCACCTCTCCCTTCCGCTTCTACCAGTACTGGATCAACGCGAGCGACGAGGACGCGCTGCGCTACCTGCGCTTCTTCACGCTCCTCCCCCGGGACGAGATCGAGGGCCTGGACGAGGCCACCCGGGACGAGCCGTTCCGGCGGGCGGCCCAGAAGGCGCTGGCCGAGGACGTGACCCGCCGGGTCCACGGCGAGTCGGGCCTCGAGCGGGCGCTCCGCGCCACCGACGCCCTCTTCGGAGGGGAGGTCACCGGTCTGTCCGGCGACGAGATCGCCGACATCTTCGCCGACGTGCCGTCCAGCGACGTGCCCCTCGAGGCGCTGTCCGGGGGCGGGAAGGAAGTGGTGGAGCTCCTGGACGAGACCGGGCTGGCGTCGTCCCGGGGGGACGCCAAGCGCTCGATCCAGGGGGGCGGAATCTACGTCAACAGCCGGCGGGTCGAGGACATCGACGAGAGGGTGGGGGCGGAGCAGGCGATCGAGGGTCGCTACCTGGTCCTCCGGAAGGGGAAGAAGAGCCACCACCTCGTGAGGGTGGTGGGCTGACGAAGCGGCACGCCCACGGAGACGAGTCGACGGGCGGGGGGCCACGAGGAGGGGCGCCCTCCTCGTGGAGAGCGCCCCGGTCCCGGCTCGCCACCCGTTCCTTCAGAACGCCTTCGTCCAGGTGATGGTGAAGCCGTCGTCGGCGGCCAGCCAGGGGCCGTCCAGGTCTTCGTGGACGTTGAAGAGGAAGTCGACGCCCAGGCGGTGTCCGGCCAGCGGCCCTTCGGGCAGCCGGAGGTTGACGCCCAGGGGGATGTCCACCCGCTCTCCACCGAAGGACGAGGGGAGCTCGCCCGGGTCACGCTCCGGGTGGAGGTCCGGATCGAAGCCCTCGATCGGGTTCCACGCGCGGGCGTAGACACCCGACGACACGCTGAAGAAGCGGTTGAAGCGATACGAGGCCCAGGCGGCGGCCTGGACGCCGTTCCCGGGTCGCCAGCCGCGATCGTTCTCACCGACGTAGATGCGACCCGTCACCTGCATCCCCACCGAGCCGTGCTCGTTCATGGTCTGGACCGTCGCGCCCGGCAGGAGGCCCACGACGCCCGCGCCCGTCTGCATGTCGTAGGGGAGCGGGCCGGACCGGAAGACACCGTCCTCGTCGTCCACCGAGCCGGTGGGGAGCGAGAGGCCGCCGGAGAGGTGGGCGCGCCAGGGCCCCTCGGCGTAGACCTGGTAGAGCCCGTGGACCTCGACGTCGGTGATCCCGTCGTTCTCCAGGGTGAGGATCTGGAGGTCCTGGTCGACGACCTCGCGCGTGTTGTCGAGCCATCCCACCCGTGCCAGGAGCGTGAACTCCGGGGTGACTCCGAACGAGACGTCGGCCGCGAACAGGTCCGAGCTCATGGCGAAGGGCACCTCCTCGAAGAGGCCGAGGAGCTCCTCGTACGAGATGAACTCGCTGCCGAAGCGGGTTCCGGTGTGGTCGAAGCTCCGGAACTGCGGCGCGATCTGCACCACGCCCGCCGGGAGGACTCGCGTGGCGAAGAGGCTCGCGGGCGCCACTCCGTCGGGGCGCTCGTACGTCCAGTCGTACTGCTGTCCCGCGGCGGGCGCCGACCAGATCGTGAGCTGGAGGGCCAGCGCCAGCAGGGCGCCGGAGACGAGGGTTCGGGAGGCCATCGGATGTCTCTCCTGATGCCGGGAAGTCCGGGTGGACAGGCTGACTCGGCGCTACCTTCAAAGATGAAAACGGCCCGCACGCCAAAACAAGCGTTTCCTTCGGGAGGGACGGCCGGGGCATGAACGTGTTCGAGTACTCGATCGCCGGGGTCTTCTTCGACGCCGGCGGCATGGTGTACAACGTCCGACATCCGAGCTTCGGAGCGGACGGGGGCGGCGAAGTCGACGATACCGACGCGATCCTGGCGGCGCTGCGCGCCGCGCCCGAGGGCGCCACGGTGGTCGTCCCGCACGGACGGTACCGGGTCTCGGCGACGGTCGCGGTGGACCGACGCATCCGTCTCACCGGCGGGGGCACCCTCGTGGCCGCCGACGGCGCCGACCTGGACCAGGTGCTCCTCGTCGCCGCCGACCACGCGCAGGTGGACAACCTCCGCGTGGACCAGCGGAACGTCACGGGCAACGCCGGCAGGGGGGAGGGCGTCCGCGTCGGCGGCACGAGCACGCGCGTCCAGAACGTCCACGTGCTGGGCGAGGGAGCCGCGGGCGGGAGCCTCTCCAACGGCTTCCTGGTCGGCGGGGCGCGGAACCTCCTGATCGGGTGCACGGTGGAGAACGCGGGCTACGCCGGCTTCCGGAACGACGGCGACTTCAACCGCTACTACGCCGTGCAGGCCCGCGCGGTCGGTCGTTCCGACAGCGTCCGCGGGTTCATCCACAACGGGGACGCGAGGCTGCTCGTCCTCGACGGCGCCCACTTCCACACCGATTCCTCCCACGCCGCGAGCGTCGGGATCCTGATCGACGCGGGCGCCGGGCGGGAGCTCTCGCACCTGGTGCTCCGGGGGACGTACTCGGGAACCACGGGCGAGGAGACGCTGAAGCTGGCCGGCGTCGCCAGGGCGGACGTCTCCGACAGCCGCTTCGAGGGAGGCCCGATCCAGCTCGCCGGGGGTCTCGGGCGGGTCGTCCTGCGGGATTGCGTGGTCGACCGAGGGCGGGTGGCTTTCGGGGCCTCCGTCATTGGGGAGCTCGTCCTCGAGCGGGTGGACGTCTCGACCGCGGCGCGCTACGCCCTGGGAGACCTCGTCGTCTCGCGCCT
>JASFUL010000152.1:0-10343 GCA_050050315.1 Gemmatimonadota bacterium | reverse complement strand
GTTCCGGCTCCCCATCCTCTGCCTCCTGCCGTCCCCCGAGGAGGCTCCCGACTCGTCTCTGTCGGCCATGGCGGGGTTCGCGGTCGAGCGGTGGGGCTCGGCACGCGGAGGATGGTTCGTCGACCCCGACGCCGGCCTCCGCACCAGGGCGCTCCAGGACGCCCTCCGCTCGGCGGAGGCGGAAGGAGAACCCGTGCTCCTGATGGGCACGGCCTTCTCGTTCGTCCACTTCCTGGACGGGGAGGGAGGGCCCGTGCGCCTCCCCGACGGCTCCCGCATCATGGAGACCGGGGGCTTCAAGGGACGTTCCCGCGTGGTCGAGCGCCCCGCGCTCTACGAGGCGATGGAGGAGCGGACCGGGGTGCCCGCCAGGCGGATCGTGAACGAGTACGGGATGACCGAGATGCTGTCCCAGTTCTACGAGCCGGTGCTCCGCCCCGGGGGCTCGGTGGCCGGACCCGCACGCCGGCACGTCGGGCCCCCGTGGGTACGCACCCGGATCCTCGACCCCCGGACCCTCGAGACCGTGCCGCGGGGCCGGCCGGGCCTGCTCTGCCACCTCGATCTCGCCAACGCCGGGTCCGTGGCGTGCCTCCTCACCGAGGACGTGGGCCAGGAGGTCGGCGACGGCTTCCGGGTCCTGGGGCGCGCCGAGGGCGCCGAGCCGAGGGGGTGCTCGCTCGTCATGGAAGAGCTCATGGACGTCGCCGATGACCGCTGAGGCCCGGCTCGTGCGAGCGTGGCACGTCCCCGCGTGGGAGGGGGCCGAGCCGGACGTCGCCACACGGGTCCTCCCCCCGGCACGGACCCTCGACGGCGAGCCGCCGGACACCGCGCTGGCCGTACCCGATCTGCGGCGCCACCACGTGGCGGCGCTGGCACGCTCCCTTCGGGGGACGAGCGAGGCGCTGCGGGACCGTCCCGTCGGCGACGTGGTGCGCGCGCTCGGACGCGTCGGAGAGCGCTTCCTCTCCGTCGGGGACCCGCTCCGGGAGGAAGCCCTCGCGACGCTGCCCGGGACCAGCGGGCTGTCTCCGGCCATGTGTCGGGAGGTGCTGGACGGGATGGCCCGCGACTGGACGGAGGACCGGTTGACCCGGCTCCTTCGGGCCGAGTTCGGAGATCCGAGGTGCCTCGACCGGTTCGTCGCCGAAGCGGACGGGGAGACCGGTGGGGGAAGGGAGCTGCGGGCCATGGGCTCCCGGCTGGCCTTCCATCTCTCCGCCGGGTCGGTGCCGGGCGTCTCGGCCACCTCCCTCGTCCGCTCCCTCCTCGTCAAGTCGCCGGTGCTCCTGAAGCCCGGTCGCGGGGACGTGGCGCTCCCGGTCCTCATGGCGCGCGCTCTGGCCCGGGAGGATCCGGGGCTGGCACGGGCCGCCGCCGTGATCTACTGGCCGGGAGGAGACGCCTCCGCCGGCCTCGAGCAGACGGCCCTGGAAGAGGCGGACCTCGTGGTGGCCTACGGGAGCGACGCGGTGGTCCGGAGCCTCCGCTCGCGGCTACCGGCGACGACGCCGCTGGTGGCCTACCATCACAGGCTCGGGTTCGGGATCGTGGGGCGCGCCGCCCTGACTCCCGACGCGGTGGCGGGGGCCGCGCACCGGGCCGCGCGCTCCGTGGGGCTCTTCGACCAGCGCGGCTGCGTGTCGCCCCACGTCCTCTTCGTCGAGGAAGGGGCCGGCCTCGAAGCGTTCGTCGCTGCCCTCGCGGACGGCCTCGAGGGCCTGGAGCGGGAGCTCCCCAGGGGGCGGGTGGACACGGCCGAGGCGTCGGCGGCCCAGCAGCTGAAGGGGACGTTCGAGATGCGGAGGGCCGCCGGCCAGGACGTGGAGGTCCGGGCCGGCCGGGGCGGACGCTGGACCGTGGTGCTGGAGCGCGGGGGCCGTCTCGTGCCCTCGTGCCTGGGCCGCGTCGTGCGCGTGGTTCCGGTGGAGGACGCGGCCGACGTCCCCGCCCTGGTGGAGGACCTGGGCGACCACCTCCAGACGGCCGGCGTGGAGGGCGTGCCGACGGACCGGCTCCGGACGCTGGCCGAGACGCTGGCCCGGGCCGGGGTCCTGCGCGTGGCGCCGCTCGGGAAGGTGGCGTTCCCTCCCGCGTGGTGGCGTCACGACGGTCGGGGACCTCTGGAGGTCCTGGCGCGCTGGGTGGAGATGGAAGGCGGCGGGGAGCCGGCGCCCTGATCGGAAGCGCCGGGCCCCGTGCGCCGGGTATACCTACCGGGAGAGGCCGGGAGCCCGGTTCCTACAGCTCCGGCTGTTGCTCCGCTCGCCAGAGCACGATCTGGCGGGAGCCGTTGGGGTTCTCCTCCACCCGGACGGTCAGGGTGTCTCCCTCGTCGATGCGCAGGTCGTCCCGCATGTCCTGGGGGATCGTGATTCGACCGCCCACGCCGACGGAGACATCGTCGTAGTAGAGTGTCCGGTAGATGGCCATCCAGCCTCCTTGGCTCCAGGATTCGAGGGAGATCTTCAATGTAAAACGTATCGATCCAGTAGCAACGCCCGGCCGCACCCTCGAGGTCCTGGGAACCTGCCGCCTCCGGGGTGCCTGAAGAAAGCGCGTCGGGGGCTCGTATGCCCCCCGAGCCTCCGCTTCTCCGTCTCGGGAGTCCCATGAGCGAAACCGTTCCGGCCGTCCGTCTACGGGGGGTCACCAAGCGCTTCGGCGACGAGGCCGCGGTCGACGGGCTCGATCTCGACATCCCGAAGGGGTCGATCTACGGCCTCCTCGGACCCAACGGCTCGGGGAAGACCACGACCATCCGGATGATCATGGGGATCCTCCACCCCGACCTCGGGACGGTGGAGCTGCTGGGCTCCGACCCGGACGAGACGCGGCGGACCCGGGTGGGCTACCTCCCCGAGGAACGGGGCCTGTACACGAAGATGCAGGTTCTCGACCTGCTCCAGTTCCTGGGGGAGATCCGGGGCGTGGACCGGCGGACGGGGAGGCAGCGCGCCGTGGCGTGGCTGGACCGGCTCGGGCTGGCCGAGTGGGCGACGCGCAAGGTCGAAGAACTCTCCAAGGGGATGCAGCAGAAGGTGCAGTTCGTGAGCACGGTCCTCCACGAGCCCGACCTGCTCATCCTCGACGAGCCGTTCAGCGGGCTCGATCCCATCAACCAGGACGTGCTCGAAGAGATCGTGCGGGAGTTCCACCAGCGGGGCACCACGATCCTCTTCTCCACGCACCTGATGGACCAGGCGGAGCGGCTGTGCGAGCGCGTCTGCCTCATCTCCCGGGCCCGGAAGGTGCTGGATGGCGAGCTGCGGGCGCTCAAGGAGGCGGAACGGAAGGGAGTGCTCGCGCTGGTGTTCGAGGGTCCGGACGGATGGCTGGACGGGCCTGAGGTGATGGGCACGGAGCGGGTGGGCGGCGCCGTTCACCTGGTCCTCCACGACGGTGCGGATCCGCAGGCCATCCTGAGGCGGGGCGTCGAGAGCGGCGCCGAGATTCGGCGCTTCGAGCTGGTGGAGCCGCGGCTACACGAGATCTTCGTTCGCCACGCGGGCCGTGAGCGGGCCGCCGCGGGCGCGGAAGTGCCCGCGGCGACCGGGTCGGTCACGATGGGTGGAGGCGACACGTGAGCGCGGTGTGGGCGGTCATCCGGCGAGAGTACGTGCAGCGGGTCCGGTCGAAGTGGTTCCTGATCACCACCTTCGCGGCTCCCCTGCTCTTCCTCCTGATGACGCTGGCCCCCATCTACCTCGGCTCCCGGGGCGAGCGGGCCCAGCGGCGCCTGGTGGTGGTGGACCGCACGGGCTCGCTCTTCGAGCGCCTTCTGGCGCCCCTGGAGGAAGCCGGGTTCGAGGTCGAGCGGGGGTCCGTCGATCCCGAAGCGGAGGGGGACCTCCGACGTCGCGCCGCGGCCAGGGAGATCGGGGGGTACGTGATCCTGGACGACGCGACGCTCGCCCGCGGAACGGTGCGCTACGTGGGCAGGTCGGCTCCGTCGGCCCTGCGCCAGCTCGCGTTCCAGCAGACCGTCGCCCGGGCCGTCCTCGAGGAGCGTCTGGGCGGGACGGACGCCGACGTCGCGGCGCTGCTCTCGGGCGGGGAGATCCAGGTGGAGGTGCTGGGCGAGGAGGGCCGCGGCTTCGAGGACCCGTCCTTCGTACGGGTGTACGTCGGCACGTTCCTCCTCTACATGATCGTCCTGCTGTACGCGGTCGGCGTCATGCGCTCCGTCCTCGAGGAGAAGACGAGCCGGATCGTGGAGGTGGTCATCAGCTCGATCCGGCCGTGGCACCTCATGCTCGGCAAGATCCTCGGCGTCGGCGCCGTGGGCCTCACCCAGCTGGCGGTCTGGGTCGGGCTCGGCTTCCTCACCGTGCTGGCGGGCGTCCCCGCGCTCCTCGCCGCCCGTCCCGACCTCGTCCAGCTCCAGGACGTGAGCCAGTACCTGCCCGGGGCGGGATTCCTGGGGCTCTTCCTGATCTTCTTCCTCGGGGGCTACTTCATCTTCTCCGGGCTCTACGCCGCCGTGGGGGCGATGTGCAACAACGAGCAGGAGGCGCAGCAGACCCAGGTGCCCGTCGTGCTCCTGCTCATGACCCCGGCGGTGCTCCTGATCGCCGTCATGCAGGACCCGTCCTCCAGCATGGCGGTGACCCTGTCCCTGGTGCCCTTCTTCAGCCCGGTCATCATGTTCGCCCGGGCCGCCATGGGCGCCGCGCCGGTGTGGCAGGTCGTGCTGTCGGTGGTGCTCATGGCCGCCACCGTCGTGGCGATCGCGTGGGTGGCCGGTCGGATCTACAAGACCGGGATCCTGATGGCGGGGAAGCGGCCGACGCTGCCGGAGCTGGTGCGGTGGGTCCGGGAGGCCTGAGGAGAGCGGGAGGGGGACGTCAGTCCGGGAGCGCGCTCCGCAACAGCCCGGTGAGCTGGTGGGTCCCGAAGTTCCGGGCCCGGGCCACCGCCTCCTCCCAGGAGTTCTCGATGATGATGGTGGCCGTGCGCACCGCCTCCTCGCCCTCGTTGCGGTCGGCGGGGGAGAAGCAGAGGAGTCCACGGTAGGACTCCGGGCGGCGGGGATCGTCCTCGAACTCCAGGTAGACGTCCCAGAACCGTCCCTCGTAGCTGACCGTCGTGACGTGCTGCCCCTCAGAGGGCGGAGGCGGCTCTTCGGGTGGGGGCGTGGGTTCTTCCGTCATAGCTGCATTGTAGGAACCGTCGGGCCGTTCTCCAAGTCGTTCCTTCCGATCGGTCGGCGGAGACCGGCGCTCCGCCCCTCCCGCCGTTCCACCCCGGGCCCTGTCACGCCTCGCCGGCGCCGCGGGCCTCCCCGCCCGGCCGCCGTCCCTCTCCCTCCTCCACGACCCGGACCGGGAAGGGATCGGTGACCGAACCGGCGTAGAGGGTCCGGTGGGGGAAGGGGATCTCGATCCCCTCCCGGTCGAAGCGGGCCTTGATCTGCTCGTGGATCTCGTTCTTCAGCTTGAGCCAGTTCTCCCTCGCCGCCCACACGGTGAAGCGGAAGTTCAGCGACGAGTCCCCGTACCCCTCGAAGATCACCATCGGGCGGGGTTCCATGAGGCACGTGGTGTTCGTGTCCGCGACGTCCATCAGGACGTCCCGCACCCTCCCGATGTCCTCCTTGTACGCCACGCCCACCATGACGTCGATCCGGCGGATCGGGAAGCGCGTGATGGTGGTGACCTCGCTCTTCACGAGGGACTCGTTGGGGATCCGGATGAACTTGTTGTCGAACGTCCGGAGCTTGACCGACATCATGTCGATGGAGAGGACGGTGCCCACGGTGGTCCCGACCTGGATCACGTCCCCGACGACGAAGGGCTGCTCGGCCATCAGGAAGAAGCCGCTGATGACGTTCGAGACCGAGGTCTGCGAAGCGAACCCGAGGGCGATCCCGAGGATCCCGGCGGCCCCCAGGAGCGGGGCGAGATCGAAGCCGAGCTCCATGAGCGCCGTGACCACCAGCGTGGCGAGGCCGGCGTACCAGAGGAGCTTGCCGACGATCAGGCCGCGCTGCGCGCTGGCGGCTCCTCCCACCCAGCCGCGGACCCACTTCGAGAGACCGTAGAGCACGGGGATCCCCACGAAGAGCAGGACCCCCGCCCGGATCCAGGCCCCGAGATCGAAGCGGATCCCGGACAGGACGCCGCGGGCCCCGGTCTCGGCCGCCTCCTGGACGACGAGGAGGAGCGGGCTCACGTCATCCACTCCTGGATGCTTCGCAGCCGTCCGAAGGTCCGGGCCCGGAAGCCCCGCGCCATGCGGAGCGTGGGCTCAGCCAGCTGCGTGGCTCCGGGGGCCTCCCGGGGGGGCCTGTCCGCCATGTCCAGGTGGCTGCCCTCGGCCTCGCCCTGGTAGCGCACCCGGGTCTCGTCGGCCCAGATCCGTCCGCCGTCCCGGTAGAGGGTGAGGTAGGCGGTCCGGAGGGCGATCTTGACGACGGTCAGGTCGTCCTCCGACCGGTTCACGAGCTGGACCGGACACATGGCGAGGTGCGAGGCGAAGAGGTCGTCGGACACGCTGCGGCGGGCGTGGGTCGTGAGCCAGTAGCCCAGCTCGCCCTCCTCCAACGAGCCCCACCAGGTGTCCGACGCGGGGATCGTGGGCAGATTCACGAGCGTGGTCCGCTTCCGTCCGCCCATCTCCACCTTCACCCAGAGGGGGACGCGGACGTAGATCCGGGCCTCGGCGCTCGCCGGCAGGTGGAACGGCTCCTCCGGTGCCACCACGAGGGGACGGTCGGGGAGGCCGGGTGACAGGGTGAGGGAGGCCGCGCGATCCCCGGCCGCCCACCGACTCCACTCCAGCTCCACCGCCTCGCCTTCGTGCCCCGGGTCCCCTTCGGGCCCGGCTCCGTCGGCCGTGTCCGCCTCCGGGTCCGGAGGCGTCCCGGCCCCCACCGCCGTCCGCGAGTGGGCCAGACGGAGCTCCCCCGCCGTCCGGGCCAGGTAGATGGACAGCGGGCCCACCCGGACGGTGGCCTCGGCGTCGTCGTCGAGCGGATGGGACCCCCAGGGGTCGCCTCGCTCCGGAGCGGCGGTCCGACTCGTCATGGCTCGAAGCTGTGGGCTCGGACCCGCGTCGGCAACGTCAGGAGGAGGCCCGGTCCCGGCGATCGTGCCGCAGCGCGGAGCGAGCCGCGGAGAGGGCCCGCCTCATGGACGCCCGCGCGTCGTCGTCCATCTCATCGCGCCCGAAGCGGACCCGGACGTACCGGTCCACCAGCTCCTGCGCCGGCGCCCGGGCCGGGTGCCCGGCCGCCGCGAGCTCCTCCACGAGCTCGAGGGGCCCGACGGCGCCCCGACCCACGCCGGCCTCCCGACACGCGCGGAGCAGGCCCAGGTAGAGTCGGGTCTCCGTCTTCACGCCCCGGCGCAGGCCCCGCGCGACGCTCAGTCCGGCGACCCCGGCGGCGGCGAGGAGCACGAGCGCGAGCGGCCAGCTCCACTCCCTGGCCGGCCCGTCGTCTCCCGTCCCCCGGGACGGCCGGGACCGGTCCCCGAAGAAGCGTTCGAGGAGCTCGGACTGCGAGCCGATGTCGTAGTCCAGGACCCACTTGTTCCAGCGGTGCTGAAGGCCGTCGAGGAGGAAGCGTCCGGGCCAGAGCCAGGAGGTCGACCGCGTGCCGCCGGCCGCCGCGGCCGGCGTCGGGTCGAAGGAGACCCAGCCGTACCCGGGGAACCAGACCTCCACCCAGGAGTGGGCCTCGTTCTGCGTGACCACGAGGTACTCCCCGAAGTCACTCCAGCTCCCGCCGAGGAAGCCGTTGACGTTCCGCGCGTGGATTCCGAGGGTCCGCAGCAGGACGACCATGGCGCTCGAGAAGTACTCGCAGTGGCCGGCCTTCCGTTGGAAGAGGAAGTGATCCAGGCTTGCCTCGCGGGCGGTGGCCGGGAGGTCCAGCGTGTATTCGAACTCCCCGCGCAGCCACCGCTCGATGGCCACGACCCGGTCGTAGCGCGACCGCAGCCCCCGGGTCAGGGAATCCGCGAGCGCGGGGATCCTGTCGGGCAGGCGGGGAAGCTGGAGATAGTGGGTCCGGTCGGGCATGTATCCGCTCTCGGCTTCCCGGAGGGCGTCGGGCGAGGGGCGGGACGCCACGGACGTGGCCGTGTACACCGGCTGGCCGTTCCCCCAGTAGACGTAGTCGCCGACGTTGTCGAAGAGGGGGTGGATCCGCCCGCTGGACTCGACGGCGATCGTGGGATGCAGCGCGAACAGCACGCGGACGTCCAGCGGTGCCCCGTAGATGCGCTGCACGATCAGGGAGTCGCCCCACCGGCGGTACCAGTCGGTAGGTCCCAGCGACGTCCGGATGCCGTCGGAGCGGGACCAGGTCACGCCGTCGAAGTGGTCGTAGGACCGACCTCGCCAGTGCAACGCGCCGGGGTCGGCGGGCCGGCCTCCGGGGAACTCCACCCGGAGCACGACCTCGGGGTTTCCGTGGATCGTCGCACCGTGCTCGCCGAGGGAGATGCGGTCGGAGAAGCCGGCGATCGAGGTCGCCATGGCGTCGCCTCGCCCGCTCCACGCCCGGGAGACCCGGGGAAAGGTGAGGAAGACCGCGGCGCTCGTCGCCAGGACGACGAGCGACAGTGCCGCCGTGCCCGCGAGGAAGCCGGGGCCCGGGGTCGGGACGCCCTCCCGGTGCTCCTCGGCAGCGCGGCGGAGGTGTCCGACGGTGAGGGCGACGGTGCCGACCACGAGATACGACACGAACGCGGCGGCGAACAGCAGGCCGGGACGGTACGCCGTGGCCGCCAGCATGAGGGCGAAGCTGAGTGCGTAGAGGCGGGCGTCGTTGCGGGCGTCGAGCGATCGGAGAGCCTCGGCGCAGAGCAGGAGGAGAAGCAGGTCCACCACGGGGATCACGACGTCCCCGCCCAGGAAGAACACGTGCGCCAGCGCCCGCACGACCAGGAGGGCGGCCAGCGGGAGCCAGAGCCGCTCGAGGGTCCTGGACCCTCCGGGTGTCGGATGCCAGAACAAGGCGAGGAGGAGCGCCGCAGCGGCGAGGAGCGTCGAGAGCGGCTCGAAACCGGCCCCGCCCGCGAAGGCCAGCAGTCCGGCGAGCCCCATCCCGACGCTCAGCCTGCGGTGGAGCAACGCCAGCCTCACGTGTCACCCTCGGCGCGGGTGAAACGGTCGCCCCAGCGTGAACCGCCCCGACCCGTCCGGGCTACGAGGACGCAGCGCGTCGCGTCCACGGGAGGGCGGGGCACCGGATCGGAGGGGTGGAAGTCCACGCGGGCGAGGGCGTCCAGGACGGCCTCGAGGTGCCCGGGTCCGGAGCCGGGCTCGAGGGTCCTCTGGCCCGCGACGACGCCGAAGCGCCGTCCGGCCCGGACCGCCCCGGCGGCCAGGGAGGCGGCCACCTCGACCCGCTCCTCCGCCTCCGGGCCGGGTTCGTCCCCCGTGTCGAGGCAGAGCCAGAAGGCTCGGGCCGCGTCGGCCTCGTACTCCCGGACCACCGGCGCCCGCCGTCCCGCCGAGCGCCGCCAGTGGATGTCCCGCGGATCGTCGCCGGGGCGGTACTCCCGGAGGTTGCGGTACTCCCCCCGGTGTCCGGCGGCTCCGACGCTGGCCGGACCCCGGGGCGAGGCCTGGCCTCCGCCCGTGCGGGGGGCGCGCAGGGCGCGGTCCGACCCGGGCCAGATGACGAGCTCGCCCGGAAGCTCGATGTCGCGCTCCTTCACGAACAGCCCGAAGGGGAAGGTCGTGGAGAGGGTGACCGCTTCCAGGGGGTAGACGCCCCGTCGGACGAAGCGGTTCACCGACTTCGCGGACGCGGAGCCGCCGGCCTTCACCCATCCGACGAAGGCCGAGCCCGGCAGCCCACGCTCCACGATCTCGAGGGTGAGGGTGGGGAGCCGCGCCTTGCGGTTCCGGACCTCGTAGAGGATGCGCACGTCCCGGCCCACCGGGGTGCCGTGGGGGACCCGCCTCTCCACCTCGACCTTCCGGATGACCTGCTCGGAGAGCCAGCCGCTGAGCAGAACGAGGCCCAGCATGGCGCCGAGGAGGAGGTAGAGGAGGTTGTTGCCGGTGTTGACGGCCGCGAAGCCCACGGCGACCGCGCCCACGGTGAAGACGACGCCCGCCGGGGTGAAGCGGATGCGCCGCCACGCTCGCAGTCGCCTCCAGCCGCGACGGAGGGTGCCGGGGAGGCGGGTGACGGCGCGTAGCGGGTCCGATCGGGTCATGCGAGCGACGGCTCCGGGGCCGGGCAGCCTCAGACGGGGACCTCGACCTCTTCCATGAGCTCCTGGAGGAGCGCGGCGCTCTCCTCGTGGGCGTCGAGGGTGGCCGCGGTCACGCCCACGGGAAGAAGCCGGTGCGCCAGGCACGGCACGACGAGGCCACGC
>JASFUL010000151.1:0-10373 GCA_050050315.1 Gemmatimonadota bacterium | reverse complement strand
CACGGCGAGTGATCCCCGGTCCGCCCGCTCGAGGTCGTCGAGCACCACGAGGAGGGGGGTCTCGAAGGTGACCGCGCCGAGCAGGTCCCCCACGGCGGCGGCCAGGACCGCCGGGGGTGTCGTCGTGGGCTCCGGCCCGCTCGCCTCGACGAGGGTATCGAGGTGAAGGTCCGCTCCCGGTCGCGTGCCGAGGGAGCCGGGCAGGCTCCGGAGCTTCGCGACCAGGGTCCGGAGGAGCGCGAAGGGCTGCCCTCCGGAGCCCTCCTTCGGCGAGACGTGCAGCGGGACTCCGTTTCCCCGGGCGCGTTCGGCGAGCTCCCGCCCGAGCCGGCTCTTCCCGACGCCCGCCGGACCGGTGATCACCACGGTCCCCCCGTGGCCGCCCGTGGTGTGGTCCCACGCCTCGAGCAGAACGGACAGCTCGGAGGCGCGCCCCGCGAAGGGAACCGTGGGGCTCACGAGCCCTTCGCCGCTCCGAAGCCGTCGTCCCGCGTCGCGCCACTCCTCACGCACGTCCCGCAGGTCGTCGAGGGCGCCGATGGGATCCAGCGCCCGCGCGGCCTCCCTCCACGCCTCCTCGCCCGCGTCGAAGCGCCGCAGCGTCAGCAGGGCTCGAAGCAGCTGGCGGTGGGCCTGCACCGACTCCGGGGCCACCTCGAGCGCCCGACGGAACCAGCCGATCGAGGCGGTCGGGTCTCCACCCCGGGCCGCGTCCTCGCCGGACCGGACCAGGGCCCGCGAGAACCAGGCATCCAGGCCCGTACGCTCCTGGTCCTTCCAGCGGGTCCACGCGGGCGCGTCCGGGATCTCGAGCCCTTCGAGGAACGGTCCACGCCAGAGCTCGACGGCCGCGTCGAGGTCTCCGGCGCGGAGGGAGGCCCGGAGCTCATCCAGGTCGAGGACGACAGCGTCGGGGGCGAGCGCCACCGGGTCGTCACCCGCGAACACGTCCTCGTCGAGGGCCCGCCGGATGCGGGACAGCGCTTCCCGCAGGGAATGCCGGGCCCGCTTCGGGCTCGCGTCCGGCCAGAGGATCTCGGCCAGCTCGGACCGGGGCACCGCCCGGTCCTGGCACGCGAGGTAGGCGAGCAGGGCGAGGGGCTTCCCGAAGGGCAGGTGTTCTCCATGCGGGGTCCCGGAGAGCTCCGGGCGGCCGAGGAGGCGGAAACGGAGGGGTTGCGGTGCCATCGTCTGGAGCCGGGGGGAGACCGGGCCTGGTCACTGCCCGTAAGATGCGTGGAGTCTACGCGCGACGCAGCTTACCCACAACCTCGGGTGGTCGCGGATCCCCTGGTCGACTCCCGGTGGACACGCGGCGTCCTGGGGGGCACCATGGGAGGGCCTCCGGGGATCGCACGTCCGGTCCGGGGTCGATCGGTGACGGCCGCCGTCCGGGTGCGGACCGGGGAAAGGAGCGTCTACACCGCGGGAGGCGACGGGCCCATGCCCCAGCAGATCAGGTTCTGTCGGACGGGGGACGGCGTGACCCTGTCGTGGGCCACGTCGGGGGCCGGACCCCCAATTGTGAAGGCGGCCAACTGGCTGAGCCATCTCGAGCACGACTGGAACAGCCCGGTGTGGAGGCCGCTCCTCGAGCGGCTCGGCGCGCGCCACACCGTGGTCCGCTACGACGAGCGCGGGTGCGGCCTCTCCGACCGGGAGGTGGAGGACCTGTCGTTCGAGGCGTGGGTGAGGGACCTCGAGGCCGTAGCGGACGCCGCCCGCCTCGATCGCTTCCCCCTCCTGGGCATCTCCCAGGGCGGCCCGATCGCCATGGCGTACGCGGTGCGGCACCCCGAGCGCGTGAGCCACCTAGTCCTCTACGGCACATACGCTCGCGGGAGGCTCCACCGGCGACCGGCGGAGCGCGAGGAGGCGGAGGCGCTCGTGCGCCTGGTGCGCGTGGGCTGGGGCAAGGACACGGACGCGTACCGCCGGCTGTTCGCCTCCCTCTTCTGGCCCGGGGCCGATCCAGACCAGAAGCGGGCCTTCGCGCGGCTCCAGCGGATCTCGGCTTCCGCGGAGACGGCGGCTCGCATCATGGAGGGCTTCGATCGCGTGGACGTCCGGGACCTGGCCCCGAGGGTGGAAGCGCCCACGCTGGTGCTCCACGTCGAGGGGGACCGGCGCATCCCCTTCGAGGAGGGACGCCTCGCCGCGTCGCTGATCCCCGGAGCCTCGTTCATGCCCCTCCCCGGGGAGAACCACGTGCTGACCCCGGAGGATCCCGCGTTCGACCTGCTGGTGGACGAGATCGACCGGTTCGTGCCCGGGGCCGAGCCACGACCGGTGGCCCCGCCGTCCGGGGTGGACGACCTGACGCCGCGCCAGCGCGAGGTGCTGCACCTGGTGGCCCGGGGCCTGGACAACGGCTCCATCGCCGAGGCCCTCTTCATCAGCCCGAAGACCGTGCGCAACCACGTCTCCAACGTCTTCGCCAAGCTCGGGGTGAGCCACCGGGGCGAGGCGGTCGCCAGGGGACGGGAGGCCGGCTTCGGGATCGCTCCCGACGGCCCCCCCGACGGGGGCTGAAGGTCCCCACCCCCCGGCCGGGACCCGGGACGCGTGTCCCGAGGCCGAGCCCCGTCCCCCGGCCGGATTCGGGACATCCGCCTCATGAGTCCGCGCGGCGGTTTGCCGATCTTCGATTCTCACGCACGGCGTAATCGATCCCGCGAAGGCGGCGGGAGAGCGAATCGAGGTGAGAGATGAGGACGAGGCGGATCGTGTCGGCAGCGTACGGAGTCCTGACCTACCTGGCCTTTCTCCTTCCGGTCGGGTACTTGTTCGGCTTCCTGGCGGACCTGGGAGTTCCGAAGACCGTGGACCGGGGGGCGGGTCCACTGGGACCGGCTCTCGCCGTGGACCTGGCCCTCCTGCTCCTGTTCGGCATCCAGCACAGCGTGATGGCGCGGCCGGCGTTCAAGCGGACGATCCGCCGGTGGATCCCCGACGCCCTGGAGCGCAGCACCTACGTGCTGGTCTCGGGGCTCACCCTGGCCGTCCTCTACTGGTTCTGGCGTCCCGTCCCCGCGGTCCTGTGGGACGTGACGGGCTCGGTCCTGGAGATCGTGGCCTGGGTCGGCTTCGCCCTGGGGTGGGCGCTGGCCGTCGCGGCCACGTTCGCGCTGAGCCATCTGCACCTCTTCGGCGTCGCCCAGGTGCGGGCCTTCGTGCGCGGCGACGAGCATCCCCGCATGGCGCTCCGCCGGTCGGTCCTCTACCGGCTGGTCCGGCATCCGATGACGGCGGGCCTCGTGCTGGCGTTCTGGTGCACGCCGCGGATGACCGTGGGACACCTGGTCTTCGCGGCGGGGATGACCGTCTACAGCCTGCTCGCGACGGTGCTGGAGGAGCACGACCTCCTGGGGAGGTTTCCGGAGCGCTACCGGGCGTACCGCGCCCGGGTCCCGGCTCTGGTACCGCTCCTCCGGCCGGGCCTGGTCCTTCCGGGTCGCGGCGGGCTCGCGCCGGAGCTCCTCCTGACGGGCGTGGGGGTGGCTCTGGCCACCGTCCTCTGCATGGGCGGGACCGCCGTTCCGGGCGCCGGAGCCGAGGCATCGTCCAGCCTGGCCCGGGACGAGATCCGGGTGGGCGGACGGACGCGGAGCTACGCCTTCTTCGATCCGTCCCCCTCGGCGGGAGGCTCGCGACCGCTGGTCCTCGCGCTGCACGGAACCGGCGGCAGCGCGGACCGGCTACGCTCGTTTCTCGGGGGCGAGCTCGAGAGGGTGGCGGCGAGGGAGGGATGGCTCGTGGCGTACCCCGAGGCGTTCGAGGGGGTGTGGAACGGGTGCCGGCTCGGCGCGGGCTCTCCGGCCCGGGAGCAGGGCGTCGACGACGTGGCCTTCCTGCGGACCCTCGTGGGACGGTTGGTCCGGGAGCGGGGAGCGGACCCGGACCAGGTCTTCCTCGTGGGCTATTCCGGCGGCGGTCACATGGCGTTCAGGGTGGCGCTCGAGGCGCCTCGCCTCGCCGGGGGCATCGCCGTCTTCGCTGCGAATCTCCCGGTCGACGAGGAGCTGGGGTGCGAAACGCGCGCCGGAGCCGTGCCCGTCCTGCTCGTGAACGGGATGCGGGATCTGGTGAACCCCTGGGACGGAGGCGACGTGGTCGCTCCGGACGGGAGGGCGTTGGGTCGCGTGCGCTCGTCGGCCGAGAGCGTGCGCTTCCTCGAGGAGCGGAACGGGGGGGTGGCGGAGGTGGCCCTGATCGGCGTGGAAGACGGCGGCCACACGGTCCCGGGGCCGGCCGGTCGCTTTCCGGCGCTCGCGGGCCGCACGGACCGCTCCCGCGAGGGTATCGGCGAGGCGGTGGCGTTCTTCGCCCGACACGTCCCCCCGGTCCGGGAGGATCGCGAATGAGGCCGTACGTGGAGTGCCGTGGCGTCGTGTCGGTGGACCTTCCTCCCGAACGCAGGGGGCGAGCCGCGGTCAGCGGCCCAGGAAGACCCAGCCCACCAGGGCGGTGGCGACGAGGACCAGCACGACCCCGATCCCCTGGAGGATCCGCACGCCGCGGGAGGTCTGGCCCATCGAAGGGGTCCGGATGACCCCGCCGCCGGTGATGTCGAAGAACCAGCCGAGAAGGAGGGCCACGGGGATCCCGGCGAGGGTGGCCGTGACGACGGTGGTCTCGACCCACGCGGGGACCGGGAAGGGGAGGTTCGGGAAGGCTGCGTCCACGACGGCCAGCACGATCAGGACGAACGCGCCGTAGGCGGCGCCGACCTTGTAGACCTTCCGCCTCTGCAGCTCCGAGAGGAAGTTGCTGACCGCCCCCTCCGGCGCCGCCTCTCCCGGTCCCCCGGACAGCTGCTTGCGGACCAGGGCCGCCGAGGGACGTCGCTCGGGGCGCTTCTGGAGGCAGCGTATCAAAATGTCCTCGAGGGCCGGGCTCGCGGTGGCCAGGATGCGGCGGACGGGCGTGGGGTCCTTCTGGAGGTGGGCGGCGATCTGCTCCGCCTGCGACCTGGCCTCGGGGAAGGGGCCCGAGCCGGTGAGGAGCTCGTACGCCGTGACGGCCAGCGAGTAGATGTCCGAGCCGGGCTGGATCGTCTCGCCGTTGAGCTGTTCGGGCGGCGCGTACCCGATCTGCCCCAGGATCTGCCCCTCTCCGGTCAGCCGTTGCACCGCGTCCCCGCCCGTCTCCAGGATCCCGGCCAGCCCGAAGTCCGCCAGCACCACCCGCTCTCCGGTGCGCGTGCGCAGGATGTTCCCCGGTCGCACGTCCCGGTGGATGATCCCGAGGGCGTGGGCCGCTTCCAGGGCTCCGCAGACCTCGTGGAGCACGTGCCGGACCTCGTCCTCCTCGAGAGGACCGGTCGCCGCCAGGATGTCGGCGTAGGTCCGCCCGTCGATGTACTCCATCACGAGGAAGGGACGGCCCCCGTCGGCGAGCTCGCCGACCCGGTAGACCTCGGTCACGTTGGGATGGTGGATCCTGGCGGCGAGACGGGCTTCCCTGAGGAAGCGCTTGCGGGCCGTCTCGTCGAACGCCAGCGCGCCCCGGAGCACCTTGACGGCCACCGGCCGTTCGAGGGACGTCTCGCGAGCCAGGTGGACCTCGGCGAAGGCCCCTTCGCCCAGACGGCGGACGAGCTCGAAGTCATCGCCCAGTGACTGCCTGAGTTGATCGAACGTGGCATCCATGGGGCGAACATAGCGAGATGACGGGAGGCGGGGCCATCCGGATGCCCCACTCGACACGATTCTGTTGCGGTCGCTCGGGAGACAGCCCTATCGTCGGGGTGCCCGCCCACTCCCGCCAACCGCTTCCGACCCCATGATCGAGCGCCTGCACGCCGCCCGGCGTCGCCGTCACGGCGATGAAGTCCGCCCCAGCTTCTCGGAGATCGACGCGTGGGGCCTCACCCACACCGGCAAGGTGCGGCGCGACAACCAGGACCACTTCTTCCAGGGCGCCCTGGTCCGGGGCGTTTCGGCGGAGCAGACCAGCCTGCATGGCCCCGGGGCCGGCTCGCCCTACATGGAGCGGGTCGCGTCGCTGGCCATCGTGGCGGACGGCGTAGGGGGCGTCGAGGGGGGCGAGGAGGCCGCCCGCCGGGCGGTGGACGGCCTGGTCACATCCGTGGCCCGGTCTTTCTGTGAGGCCGACCTCCGTGAGTCCGCCGACCCGGAGGTCTTCTCCCGCCTGCTCCACGGAGCGGCCCTCAGGGTGCACGAGAGCCTCCTCCAGAAGGCGGAGCGTGAGGGCGGAGTGCGCCGGTTCGCGAGCACGCTCACCCTGTTCCTGGGGCTCTGGCCCCACGCCTACATCCTCCAGGTCGGCGACTCGCGGTGCTACATCTTCCGCGGCGGTCGGCTGAGCCAGATCAGCCGCGACCAGACGCTGGCCCAGGATCTCGTGGACAACGGCGTGATGAGCCGTACCGCGGCCGAGAAGTCCCGCTGGGCCCACGTCCTCTCCAGCGCCGTCGGGGGCGAGCAGGCCATGCCGGTGGTGACCCGGGTCGAGCGGAACCGGGGGACCGTGATCCTCCTGTGCAGCGACGGGCTCACCAAGCACGTGCCCGACGAGATGATCGAGGATCGGCTCGCCTCCATGTCGAGCGCCCGCCAGGTGGCCGAGCAGCTGCTGGAGGACGCCCTGGACGACGGGGGCACCGACAACGTCACGCTCGTGGTGGGCCGCACCCTCCCGGGGCAGGGCGGCGGCGAATGACGGCGAGACGGTCAGGCGTCCCGTCGCCTCGACCCGGCTGACACCCAGCAACCGACGACGGGCGTCCCGTCACGGGATGCCCGACCATCCCGACCGGAGGGTACTCCCATGCGTCCGGCCGTTTCTGGTCTCACCGCACTGATCCTGCTCCTCGCCTGCCGGGGGGACGACGCGCCCGAGTCGGCCCGGGAGGTCGGCTCGCCCGGGCCCGCCGTCGCGGTGACGGCCGCGTCCGGGTCTCCCCTCGGGACGGTCGCCATGGCCGCGTCCTGCGCGGAGGACGCCCAGATCCACCTGTGGCGCGGGCTGGCGCTGCTGCACAACATGACCTACGAGGAGGCGGAGGCGAACTTCGCCCGAGCCACCGAGGCCGACCCCGAGTGCGCGATGGGCTACTGGGGACAGGCCATGACTAGCATCCACCCCCTCTGGTCCGATCCGCCGGGCCGGGAGGCGTTCGAGCGGGGGGGAGACCTCGTGGAGGAGGCCCGCCTCCGGACCTCCTCGGACCGGGAGCGGGCGTACGTCGATGCGGTGGCGCGCTACTACGACGCGGGGCGTGGGGACTCGGAGCGGCCGAATCTCGTCGCGTTCGAAGAAGGATGGCGGTCCTTCCACCAGGCGTACCCGGGGGACGTCGAGGGGACGGCCTTCTACGCCCTGGCCCAGCTCGCGACCGTGGATCCCGCCGACAAGACGTTCGCGAAGCAGCGCGAGGCGGGAGCGCTGGCCGAGGAGGTGCTGGAGACGGTGCCCGATCACCCCGGCGGCCACCACTACGTGATCCACGCCTACGACAATCCGGCTCTCTCGGCCGAGGCCGAGGAGGTGGCCCGGAGCTACGGCGACATCGCTCCCGACGTGCCCCACGCCCTCCACATGCCGAGCCACACCTTCACCCGCCTGGGCCTCTGGCGTGAATCCATCGACTGGAACCGCCGGTCGGCCGACGCCGCCCTGGAGCACCCGGTCGGAGGCGCCACGTCGCTCCACTACTTCCACGCGCTGGACTACCTGGCGTACGCCTTCCTCCAGGGGGCCCAGGACCGGCGGGCGGTGGAGGTCATGGAGGAGCTGAAGGGCGTCGAGCCACCGTTCCAGGCGCACCTCGCGACCGCCTACACGCTCGCCGCCGTCCCGGCGCGCATCGCCCTGGAGCGTCACGCGTGGAACGAAGCCGGGAGCCTCGAGCCCCGCCGGCCGGCGGACTACCCGTGGGACGGGGCACCGGCCATGGAGGCCATCACCTGGTTCGCCCGCGCCCTCGGCGCGGCCCGCAGCGGCGACCTCGAGCAGGCACGGGCCGACCTCGAGGCCCTCGGAGACCTGCAGGAACGGGTCGCGAGCCGGGACGCGTACTGGGGAACGCAGGTGGAGATCCAGCGTCTCTCGGCGCTGGGCTGGCTCCTCTTCGAGGAGGGCCAGCGGACCGAAGGGCTGGAGACGATGCGGCGCGCGGCCGAGATGGAGGCCGGGACCGAGAAGCACCCGGTCACGCCGGGCGAGGTGCTCCCGGCCCGCGAGCTCCTGGGGGACATGCTTCTTGAGATGGACAGGCCGGAGGAGGCCGCGGCCGCCTACGCGGCGGCCCTCGACCGGAGTCCGAACCGGCTCAACAGCCTCTACGGCGCCGCGCGGGCCGCCGAGATGGCGGGCCGCCACGGCGAAGCCCGTCGTCACTACGCGGCGCTCCTCGCCGTGACGTCGGAGGCCGACACCGATCGGCCCCGTCTGCAGCAGGCCCGCGCCTACCTGGAGGCAGGCGCGGCGGAAGGCTGATTATCAGGCCGCGCCGGACGGGTCCACCGGCAGGCCCACACGGAACTCGGTGCGACCGGGGCGCGAGTCCACGGAGATCTCGCCCCGGTTTCGCCCCAGGAGCCGCCGGGCGATCTCCAGACCGAGCCCGGTTCCCTGTCCCGGCGGCTTGGTCGTGAAGAACGGGTCGAAGATGCGCGGTAACGCCTCCCGTGGGATGCCGGGGCCGTCGTCGGCGATCCGCACCACCACCCGGTCGGTCTCCCTCCGGGCCGAGACCGTCACGCTGCCGCCATCGGCGATCGCGTCGAGGGCGTTGTCGATCAGGTTCAGCCACACCTGGTTGAGCTCCCCCCCGACGGCCCGGACGGGCGGAAGGTCCGTCTCGACGTCCAGGCTCACGGACGCGCTCTTCGAGCGGGCCTTCGACCCCATCACGCGGATCGTGTCGCGGAGTCCCGAGCCCACGTCCACCGTCTCCGGTCCCGCGGGCCTGTCCATGTAGGTGAAGCGCTTCACGGCCGCCACGAGGTCGTGGATGCGCGTGGCCGCCTGCTCGATGTCCGAGACCAGCGCGTGGGTCGAGCACCCGGCCGCGATCCAGCGGAGGGCGGCGTCGAGGGCCGCTCCCGACACCACGTCGGCCAGCTCCTCCAGTACGTCGAGGGTGACGGCCGTCTCCGCCAGCGCCGCGGCGTGTGCGGAGTCCGACCCGTGTCGCCCCAGCCAGTCGGCGATCTCGTCCTCCCGGTCCGCGAGCTGGATGGGAGAGAGGACCCCTCCCGGCAGGTCGGTCACGCAGACGGAACGGATGCGCTCGATGGACCGGATCTGCTCGTCCTTCAGCCCCGCGACGCCCAGCTCCCGGGATGCCCTGTCGGCGTTGGCGAGCCCCGCCTTCAAGAGCTTGGCGCTGCGGACCGTGGCCGAGGCGGGGTTGTTGAGCTCGTGGGCCAGACCGGCGGCGAGGCGTCCCAGCGACATCATCTTCTCGTCCTGCAGGTCGCTCGCGTTGAAGCTGCGGGCCCGGTCGAGCATGAGGTGCACGGTGTACGCCGTGAAGACCGGACACTCGTGGGCCATGGCCCGGAAGTGATCCTCGTGGACGTGGAGGATCTCGGACGGCTCCTCGAGATAGTTGTCCCCGGGCGGACCCTTCATGCGGGAGTAGGGCAGCATGCCGCTGACGTCGCCGGCCAGCCAGCTCATCACGCGTCTCGGTCCGGCTCCCCGGTCGACCCGGACCGTGACCCGGCCGGAGAGGATCACCCACAGGGTCGGGACCGGCTCACCCTTCGGTGCGATCACCACGCCGGTCTCGTACTCCGCCAGGCTCCCGTGAGCCACCAGCCACTCGAGCTCCTCCCGGGGGATCCCCTCGAGCCCGGGCAGGGACCGGAGTCGCTCGACGATCTCGGCGTGTCCGGGGGCGGGGCGCCCGTCCGGGGCTCCGGGGCCCCCGTCCTCCGCGCTCACACCGTCCCCAGGTAGGCGTGCACCATCGCGATGGTCGCCGACCCCTCGCCCACGGCGGCCGCGACCCGCTTCCCCGACCCGTAGCGGACGTCGCCGGCGGCGAAGACCCCGGGCATGCTCGTCTCGTAGGGGAAGGGGTCCCGGTCGAGGGTCCAGCCGGCCGGCCCGGCGCCGGCCACCATCAGGTCGCGACCCGTCCGGACGAACCCCTCGGGATCCAGCGTGACGAGGCCGTCGAGCATCTCGGTGCGCGGGGCCGCCCCGATGAAGACGAAGACCGCGTCGGCCGCCAGCTCCAGGCTCTCCCCCGACCCCGAGTCCGCCACGGTGATCGCCTCGAGCCGTTCCGTGCCCCGCACTCCGACCACGGCGCACCCGGTGCGGACCTCGATGTTGGGAGCGTCATGGATCCGGTCCACGAGGTACCGCGACATGGCGTCGAGCCCCGGGCCCCG
>JASFUL010000150.1:0-10374 GCA_050050315.1 Gemmatimonadota bacterium | reverse complement strand
GTCGGATCGTCAGGGTGGTCGTCGGAGCCGGTCTGATCTACTGGGGCTATACCCGGCTGGGGAGCCCGACGGGTATCGTCCTGATGGTCGTCGGCCTCGTCCCGCTGGTCGCGGGCCTCTTCAACCTGTGCCTCGTCAGCGCGTTGCTCGGGGGGCCCATCAGCGGGCGCCGGATCGCCCCGGGAAAGTGAGGGACGCGATCCTCAGGCGTCCCAGACGGCACGAGGTGGTGCGGGCACCGTGCGCTCCAGGACGAGATCCAGCTGGGGGTCGATGGTTTCAGCCCTCATCCGTCGGTCTCCTTGCCCACAAGACCTCCGCACCAGGCCGGCCTCTTCCCGCAACCCCAGGTGCTGCATGAACGAGGGGAGGGGCAGGTCGTGGGGATGGGCCAGCTCGCTGACCGACTTCGGGCCGGCGCGGAGAGCCTCCATGACCCTCCGGCGGGTCGGGTTGGCCAGCGCGTTGAGGGTCTGGTCGAGGGCGCTTCGGTTGGCGCCCGTGACTCGCGCGGCTCGCCGGTCCCCGTCATCTTGGACGACTGCCGTAGGTCGCGTGCCCCGCGACCTTCACATTCCGGGAACGGTGCGGGCCGCGCAGCTCCGTCGCCGACGATCGAAGCCGGGGGTGGCTCCATGAAGAGACTTCTCGATCTCGTCGCGATGACGGTCGGAGGGTGGCTCGGCTGGACCCTCGGCGCGCTGGTGTCGGTCTTCACGGCCTTCATCGTCAGCGTGGTCGGGATGGGGGTCGGCCTCTACGCGGCGAGGCGAATGACCAGGCGACTCCTGCCTTAGCGCGTGCGGGGACCCACGGGTCAATCCCGGACCGCGGTCAGCGTGACCGGTTGAAGGAGCTCGACGGGGGCGGGGAACCGCTCGTTCGGCAGCCAGCGGTACAGCAGGGAGTTGGCCACGTCGGTGAGCACCCGGTCGGCGCACAGGTCGCCGCTGCTCTCGGTCAGCCGCATGACCTCCGCCTGGCCCGTCGACGATACCCTCAGCCGGACGCGACCCCGTACCGGCGCACGAGCGGGTCGGGCGAGTCCGGCGCACAGCGCCGGTAGCTGGACACCGCGCCGAGCCTCCAGGTGCCGCTCGGGTGGCTCCGGCCAGAGCGAGCCGTCGTGGGACCAGATGACCGGGGGCCCGAACAGGATGTCGACCTCGGCCGAGACGGCTCGGCTCGAGTCCGATTCCTCTCGCTCGGAACCGGAGGCCGGGAGGGGCACGGTCTCGAAAGGGGGTGTGAGGAAGAGGACCGCGAGGTGTGCGACGGCGGCCAGACCCAGCGACCAGCCGAGGATCTTCCGATGTCTCCTGCGAAGCTCTTCTGAGCGGGTCATCGTGACCCTCCACTCGGCCAGGGGACCGGGACGCCCGATGCTCCGGGGGTTCCTACGCGTGGCGCGCCGTGAGCTGACAGTCGGGAGTGATGAAGGGTCGTCTGAAGCCCTCGCCGGTGCCGCTCGGGGCACGTCTCACCGCACGGCTTCGAGCACGTAGCCGGTGAGGATCTCGTGGGAGGTCAGCAGCGGAGGATCGAAGTGGGATCCCCCGGTGAACGCCACGACCATGTCCCAGGCCGGCAGCACGACGATGCGCTGGTCGCCCCACCCGAGGGACGTGTAGGCGCCCTCGCCGAACACGTCGGCGTCGAGCGTCCACCAGGCGTAGCTGTAACCGTCGCACCCGAAGTGCTCTCGCTGGTACTGCTCGTGGGGAGAGGACGTCGCGTCGAAGACGTGGTACGGCCGGGCTGCCCGGGCCACCCACTCGGCGGATACCAGTCGCTCTCCCTCCCACACGCCTCCCTGGAGGTAGAGCTGGCCGAACCTGGCCATGTCCCGGGGGGTGAGGCGCAGGTCTCCGCCCGTCCACGTCCACCGGGTGGCGATGATGGGCCAGGAGAAGTCGACGATGCCCAGCGGCCCGAACAGGTACCGCTGCGAGAACGCCTCGGTGCTCATGCCGCTGGCCCGCCGCACCACCTCGCCCACCACGTTGATGCTGCCCTCGCTGTAGTTCATGACCCTGCCGGGTGGCGTGACCACGGGCCGTCCCAGGTACTCCTCCCACGGCGTGGGACTCGCCTGGAACACGTGGATGTCGTTGGCCGAGCTCAGGATCGGCTGGCTCTGCTGATCCCACTCCAGCCCCGAGGACATGGTGACCATGTGCTCCAGGGTGATGCCGGCCTTCTCACCTTCCCGCATCCACGGGAACTCGGGGAAGAAGTCCGACACGACCGCGTGCACCGACGAGATGAAGCCCTGGTCGATGGCGATGCCCTGCAGCGCCGACGTGATGCTCTTGGTGGTGGAGGCGAGGTTGTGCGGCACGTCGCGGTCGAACTGGACGAGCTCCCGGGGGGTGCGCTGGATGCCGGGGAAGTAGCTCTCGAAGAGCAGGCGGCCGTCCCGCACGATGACGATGCCGTGGACGAGGTGATCGTCGGTGTCGCGCAGCAGGTTGACCAGCCCCACCAGGGGGGCCGGATCCATCCCGTGGACCTGCAGGAGGCCCGTCTCCCACCCGTCGCCGACGTCCTCGGGGCGACGGTACACCCATTCCACCCGCACGAACATCGAGTCGCGGGCGGTGGCGCCGTCGTCGTCCACGGCCAGCGCCGACAGCCTGACGGTGCGCCGTGTCTCGTCCCGGGTGTCCCACGTCCAGGCGTACGGAGGGTCTTCGTCCCGGCCCAGGAAGGCGCCGTCGGCGTAGAACCACACGCCGGCCACCGATCCGTCGCCGTCGGAGGCGTCGGCGCGGATCTCCACCTGGGAGCCCAGGTCGTGGGACGAGAGGGCGCGGGGCGCCGTGAGCTCGACGGTCGGCCGGAGGTTGCCCGGCTCGGTGGAGCCGCAGCCGGCGAGCCAGACGAGCGCCAGCGTCCGGAGGACGACGTGCGTGCCGCCGATCCGGTTTTCGTTCGGACACATGGTGCTGCTCCTCCGGAGCGCGTCGCCCCGGCACCGTGTCCACCCCGCCCCCGATGAATATGTACGCTCAGGGAGCGGGAATCCATCGGGCGATCTCCCGACGCGTGGCACCCGGCTTGCCGTGATTCCGGTAGACCCACACGAGCGAGGAGGCGAGCATGGAGAGTCCCAGGCGAGCGGATCCCCTGGTCCCTGCGCTGGTGCTCGCGGTCGGACTGATCGGGGCGGGTTGGACGCTGGGGCGGGGTCTCGTCGAGTCCAGACGGGTGGACCGGTTCGTCACGGTGAAGGGCGTGGCCGAGCGTGAAGTCGAAGCGGATCTCGCGTTCTGGGCCATCACGCTGTCCGTGCCGTCGGACGCCATCGGGTCCGCCCAGGAGCAGGTGGCCGGCTCCACCGCCCAGGTTCTCGCGTTCCTGGCCGAGTTCGGAATCGGCCCGGCCGACGTCTCGCGCCAGGGAACCCAGGTCGTCGACCGGGCCGCGCAGTTCAATCAGACCGCCCCGGGAGATCTGCGCTACATCGTGTCGACGACGCTGCTCGTGCGGACGGACGACGTGGCGGCCATCCACGAGGCGTCTCAGTCCGTCGGGGACCTGCTGGCCGCCGGCGTCCCCCTGGGGTCGGGCGCCGGGTACGGATACGGCTTCTCCCGGCCGACGTACTCCTTCACCCGGCTCAACCGCATCAAGCCGGACATGATCGCCGAGGCGACCGCCGCAGCGCGGGCGGCGGCCCAGCAGTTCGCCGACGACTCCGGGGGTCGGGTGGGAGGGATCCGCAGGGCGAACCAGGGCGTCTTCGTCATCCAGGCCCGGGACCGGTCGCCCGGCGTGGACGAGGCCGCGCAGCGCTTCAAGACGGTCCGGGTCGTGTCCACCGTCGAGTACTACCTGGAGGAGTAGCCTGCCGGGGGGACGCGGGCTGTCGTCGCCGCAGAGCGGAGGTGTTCGCCCTTGCCGTCCCCGCCCCCGAATATTATGGTATTCATAATGTTATAGATATCATAATAAACGGGGACCCCGATGCCCGAGGATCGAGTCGAGAAGCACCTTCCACTCAAGCCTCTCACCTACAGCATCCTGCTGGCCCTTCGGGAACGAGAGGACTACGGCTACGGGATCGCCAAGCGCGTGGCCCGGACGGAGGGCGGCGGCATCCGGCTGGCGCCGAGCAACCTGTACCACGTCCTCGACCGCCTGGCGGACGCACGGCTCATCGCGACCTCCGATCGGACCGACCCGGAGGACGACCGTCGGACCTACTACCGCCTGACACCCCTGGGAGGTGAGGTGTTCGACGCCGAGACCTCCCGTCTCAGGGCCTTGGTGGGCGCGGCTGATGCGCTGGGTGCAGGCCAGGGCGGCCGGTGACGGACCGACGCGGGGCGCCCGGGAGGCCTGCTCCGGGGGAGCGCGTCTTCCGCTGGCTGCTGCGCCTGCACCCCGCGTCCTTCAGGGCCCGTCACGGACGGGAGCTAGTGGCTCACTTCCGCGAGGCGTACGGGGACGAGGTGGAGGGGGCCGGAGCAGGCGCGTGGATCCGGTTCTGGGTGCGGACGTGCCAGGGCCTCGTGCGTACCGCTGCAGTCCAACGGCTCGGTCGCCGCGGGGGTGGCCGGGCGACGAACGGAGCCCCGGGGCACGGGGGGGAGGGGAGGATGAGCCTGGAACTGCTGCTCGCGGAGCTCCGCCTGGCGATCCGGGCGCTGGCCCGACGGCCGACGCTGTCGCTGGTGGTGGTGGCCACGTTGGGGCTCGGCCTGGGTGCCAACACCGCGGTCTTCTCGGTGCTCCAGTCCGTTCTGCTGGCGCCCCTGCCCTACGAGGACGCCGGCCGGCTCGTGCGCATCTACGGTAGCCGCCGCGACCGGCCCGGCGAGTCGACCCGGATGTACCTCACGAACCCCGCAACCACGGAGCTCCGCGACCACGTCGCCACGCTGGAGGGCGTCGCGGTCCTGGCCAACTACTCGCCGGAGTGGGCGGACGTGACGGGGGCGGACGCTCCCGAGCGGGTGCGGGTGCTGCGGGTGAGCGCCGGCTACTTCGACGTGCTGGGAGCGACCCCCGTGGCCGGGACGACGTTCGACCGGACCGAGGAACGGACTGACAGCCGCGCCGTTGTGGTGGGCGAGGACCTCTGGGAGCGTTATCTGGGAGGCGCGCGCGACGCCATCGGGGGCAGCCTGACGCTGGACGGGGAGCCGTACACGGTCGTGGGGGTGGTGAGCGACGCCTTCGACGATCCCCTGGAAGGTCGCATCGACGTCTGGATGCCCGCCGACCTGAGCGGCTCCGAAGCGGAGAACTGGGACAACAACTACCTGTCCGCCGTCGCCCGACTGGCCCCCGGCGCCGGCCTGGACGCGCTCCGGGCGGAGCTGGACGTGGTGGAGGGGCGCCACGACGCCATGGGCGAGGACGCCGCGGAGAAGGGGTACGCGATCGTGCCGCTCAGGGAGGACATCGTCGGCAGCGCCGAGCCGGTCCTGGCCGCCGTCATGGGAGCCGTGCTCTTCCTGCTGCTCCTCGCGTGCGTGAACGTGGCCGCCGTCATGGTGGCGGCCGGAGCGGCCAGGCAACGGGAGTTGGCCATCCGCACCTCCCTCGGATCGCCCCGCAGAGCCCTGGTCCGGCTCTTCCTCTTCGAGGCCCTTCTGCTGGCCGCGGCCGGAGGCGTCGTGGGCGTCGGCGTGGGCTTCCTGGCCCTCGACGGGCTCCTGGCCGTGGCGCCTCCGGGACTACCGCGCCTGGACGAGGTCGCGCTCGGGCCCGGCGCCTGGATCGTGGCCGCAGCTGGGGTCGTCGGCGCCGGCCTGGTGCTGGGTCTCGCCACGGCGCTCCCTTTCACGCGTCCGCGGGTGGGTCGGCTCCTCGGAGGCACCCGCGCGGGGGACGGCGCCCCCGCCTCCCGTCGGATCCGGAGTGCGCTCGTCACCGTGGAGGTCGCCCTGGCGGTCGTGCTCCTCGTCGGCGCCGGCGTGCTGCTCCGCACCGTCCAGGAGCTCCGCCATCGCGATCTGGGAGCCGACCCCACGGGTGTTCTCACCTTCGAGGTCGGCCTTCCCACCTCACGCTACGGCACGGAGGAGGAGGCGCAGGCGTTCCACGCGGAGTTGCACCGCAGGATCTCGTCCCTGCCGGGCGTCGTCGCGGCCGCGGCCACCACGCGCCTGCCCGTCACGGGCTCGTACAACCGCTGGGGCACGCGGCCCGCGACCGCGCCGGGCGAGCCGGTGGACATGGAGAACATCCAGGTGAACCAGCGCTGGGTCGCCGGAGACTTCTTCCGGGCCGCGGACCTGGCTCTCCTCTCCGGCCGCCTGTTCGGGCCCCAGGACGACCCGGAGTCCCCGCCGGTGGTGGTGGTGAATCGGACGCTCGCCCGGACGCTCTTCTCAGGCGAGGATCCGGTCGGCCGCCTCCTCCGCATCGGAGGCCGCTATCCGCGCATCGTCGGCGTGGTGGAGGACGAAGCCCTCACCGCCCGCGGCGGTCCCGCGCCCATGGCGTACCACGCCCAGCGCCAGTGGAGCATCCGCCCCTGGACCCTCACGCAGTTGGTTCGAGCCACGGGGGACCCCGCGGCGCTGGTCCCCGCCATTCGCGCCGAGCTGACCCGGCTCGACCCCGATCTCGTGCTCTTCCGGCCCCGTCCAATGAGCGAGGTCATCGGGGCGGACATCGCCCAGGAACGGTTCGCGGCTACCCTGCTGACAGCTTTCGCCACGCTCGCCATTCTGCTGGCCGGCCTCGGGCTCTTCGGGATCCTCTCCGAGCTGGTCGGCCGCCAGCGGCACGAGATCGGCGTCCGCGTCGCCCTCGGAGCCAGACCCGCGAGGGTGCGGAGGATGGTGGTCGGACGGGGCCTGCGCCTGACGGTGATCGGGATCGTGGCGGGCGTGATCGTGGCGGCCGCCCTCACGCGCGTCCTCGAGTTCCTGCTCTACCGCGTCAGCCCGCACGACCCGCTGGTGTTCGGGGTCGTGCCGGCGCTGCTGGTGGTGATCGCGTTGCTGTCGAGCTGGCTGCCCGCCAGACGCGCCACCGCGGTGGATCCGGTGGAGTGCCTCAGGGGAGAGTGATCCCCGCCGGCTCGCGCGGAGTCTTCGCGTCGCCCATGTTGGGCGGCGGCCGGGGCGTGGAGGCGGGACTCTCACCGAGCGGGGACGGCGAAGCCCGGTAACCCGAGGAGGCATCCCTTCCAGCATGTCTCTCGTAGGAGCTTCGGTGGCCTCTCCCGTGACGTTGGTCGGCCTCCTGGTCGCCCTGGGGCTCTCCAGCGCCGCACCCGACTTCGGGGACGCCGGTCACCGGATCATCTGCCAGCTGGCGTACGAGTCGCTCAGCGAGTCCACTCGCGCCGAGGTGCGACGGCTGACCCGCCTCTACCGGCGTCCGGACGGAGGCTCGTACGACTCCTTCGCGGAGGCATGCACCTTCGCCGACCTGGCGCGGAGGAGGGCCACGGAGGACGGCGTCGAGGGATGGGAGCGGCACGAGCGCTTCTCGACCTGGCACTACATGAACGTGCCCCGGGACACGCGGCGGATCGAGCGACGCCAATGCGCTCCGGCGTGCGTCCTGAGCGGAATCGACTACCACCTGGCGCGGCTGCGGGACGAGTCGCTCGAAGGCTGGAAGCGAGCAGAGGCCCTGTTCTACCTGGCCCACTGGGTGGGTGACGTGCACCAGCCGCTGCACGTCAGCTACGGCGACGACCGGGGCGGCAACGACATCCGGGACCACGGCCTCTACGATCGGACGCTGCATTCGATCTGGGACACGGGGATCATCGAGGAGGCCGGCTACGGGAGCTGGCGTGCCGTGGCGCGAGTCCTGTCACGCTCGCCCCCCCCGCCCGGGAGCGACGACCCCCTCGATTGGGCGCAGGAATCGTACGACCTGGTCACCTCACCGGAGGTGGGGTACTGCGAGTGGAGGCCCGCGCACGGCGGGCGGACGTGCGTGTCGCTCGGCCCGAGCCGGTCCTTCGGCGCGGCATACCAGGACGCGGTTCAGGACGACGTCCTGCGGCGCCTCCAGCTGGCCGCGGTCCGACTGGCCGCGGTGCTCGAGGACGCGTTTGGAGAGTAGCGTTGGGAGCGACCAGCCCGACCCAGGAGGCCGGAAACCGTGGAAGCGTTCGAATACCTCTCGGTCCTCATCTCGATCGTGCTCGGCCTCGGGATCACCCACCTCCTGATGGGCTTCGGTCGATGGCTGGAGCAGCGGGGCCGGTTCCGGCCGTTCGGCCCCTCCCTGGCCTGGGCCGCCTTCGTCCTTCTCGTCCACGTCCAGACCTGGTGGACGATGTTCGGATACCGTGGCTACACCGAATGGAACTTCCTCCAGTTCACCGTGGTGCTCCTCCAGCCCGTCGTGCTCTTCCTTCTCGCCATGATCGTCTTCCCCAGCGGCGACTCGCCGAGGCGGGATCTCAAGGAGAACTTCCTCCATCAGCGCCCCTGGTTCTTCGGGTTGCTGATCGTGCTTCTCCTGGTGAGCGTCCTCAAGGACCTCGTGCGGGACGGGGACCTCCCGGATCCGGTGAACCTCGGATTCCACGGGGTGTTCCTGGGGATGGCCGTGGCGGGCCTCCTGCTGAAGACCGAGCGGGCCCACGGGCCTCTCGCCTACTCCGCGCTCACGATCTTCGTCGGCTACGTCGCGGCCCTGTCCTTCGAGCTGTGAGCCGGGCCCGGAGGTCGTGAAACGACCCTCCCGCTGGAGCGGGGGCCTACCGCAGGCCGGGCCCCCGGGCGCTGGAGAGGGATCGGTGCCTACTCCATCACCACCGGGGGCATGCCCGCGGCCAGGAGCCGCTCGTTCAGCACGTTCAGCTCGGTCTCGAGGAAGTCGCGGATGGCTCGCCGGGCCTCGTCCAGCCGGCCCGTGAGCACGTCGGCCACCTCGCGCTGCTGCGCGGTCGGCGGGAAATCGGACCCCTTCCAGTCCACGTCCGAGGCCAGCGCGCTGAAGCGGCCGTAGAGCCTCATGGGGTTCCGGAAGGAGTCCTCGCGGGCCCCGGTCAGGTTCACGTCCACCAGCCGGCCCTCGAGCTCGATCACCCGCTCGCGGGCGCGGCGTACCTCCGCCAGGAGCGTGTCCGCGTCCGACGAGACGCCTTCCAACGCGCCACCCGCGTCGCCGTCGCGCTCGACCGCCGCCAGCGCTCCCTCGGCCGCCCGTAGCTGCAGGCGCGTGTGCTCCATCCGCTCGATGAGGCCGGTTACCTCCGTGATCCGGTCCCGGAGCTCCAGGCTGAACGCCACTTGCTCTTCGATGTCCGCCAGGGTCCCGGTCGAGTGCGGGTCCTTAAGCACCTCGAGGGGCGCGCTGAACGACTCGTCGCCGATCTCGACCCTCACGGTGTACGTACCCGGCACGGCGAGCGGGCCCCGGTGCCCCCGCACCAGGTCGATGTCCCACACGTACACCTCCCGGTCGCGGCCCTGCTCGAGGGCGACCCAGTCCCGGCCCGGGGGGTTCGTGCGGAAGCGAGGGAGCTCCGGCGAGGGGTGCCGGAGGTCCCAGTAGGCGCGGTTGATGCCCGGCCGGGCCGGGCCGGTGAGCTCCCGAACCACGGTCCCCTCGGCGTCGGTCAGGGTGATGCGGGCCCGGGCCGCCCGTCCGGTGTCCGCGGGTGCCTGTTCGCCCACCACGAAGTAGTCGATGTTGGCGCCGTAGCGTGGGTCCCGCCCGATGCTCATGCTGGGCTCGGTCTTGATGCCCTGGACCTCCTGCCACCGGAACGCCGGGCTCGGCTGGAAGAGGCCGTCGGACGCCAGCGTCTCGCCGTCCAGCGCCCGGAGGGGTCCGATGTCGTCCAGGATCCAGAAGCCCCTCCCGTAGGTGGCGACCACCAGGTCGTCGAAGCGCTCCTGGACCACGAGCCAGTAGACGGGCGCCGGCGGCATGTCCAATCGCAGCTTCGTCCAGTGGTCGCCGTCGTCCAGCGTCATCCACACCGAGTTGTCCGTGCCGGCGAAGAGCATCCCCGGGCGCTTCGGGTCCTCCTTCACGACGTGCACGAACGAGTGGGGCGAGGAGGGGATGCCGTCGGAGATCTTCCGCCAGCTCCCTCCCCAGTCCCGGGTCTGGTAGATCCAGGGCCCGAAGTCGGCCATCTGGTGGAGGTCGACGGAGATGTAGGCCGTGGCGGCGTCGTGGCGGGAGGGCTCGACGTTGGACACGGTGCCCCACTCGGGCAGGCCGGGGATGTTGGCCGTGACGTTGGTCCACGTCCCGCCCCCGTCACGGGTGAGTTGCACCTGACCGTCGTTCGTGCCGACCCAGATCGCGCCCCGCTCCAGCGGCGACTCGGCGATGGAGAAGACCAGCGAGCCGTCGAACGTCATGAGGTTGTCGATCGCGACCCCGCCCGAGGACTGCTGGTGGCTCTCCAGGTCGAGTGTCAGGTCCGGG
>JASFUL010000149.1:0-10381 GCA_050050315.1 Gemmatimonadota bacterium | reverse complement strand
AGCCACCGGGCCACGACCTCCTTCCCCGTGCCGTGCTCGCCCGTGATGAGGACGTTGGCGTCCGAGGGTCCCACCCGCTCCATCACCTCGAGGATCGGCTCCATCGCCTTGGATTCGGCGATGAGCTCGGGCGTGTCCCGTTCCTGGGAGTGCTTGGTGGCGTCCTCCAGCTTCTGGCTGCGCCGGAGCGCCCGTCCCAGCTCGGCCTGGGTCTTGACGGTGGCCAGCAGCCGCTCGTTGTCCCAGGGCTTCTCGATGTAGTCCCGGGCCCCGCGGCGCATCGCCTCGACCGCTCCGTCCACGCTCCCCCACGCCGTCATGACGACCACGGGGAGCGTGTCGTCGAGGCTACGGAGCCGGGTGAGGAGGTCCAGCCCCTCCCTCCCGGAGGTGGTGTCGCGGGTGTAGTTGAGGTCCATCAGGACCAGGTCGAGGTCGTTCTCCTCGACCGCCCGCAGCACGCCCGCGGGAGAGCTCGCGGTCTGGATCTCGAACCCCTCACCCTTGAGGAGGAGGCGAAGGGCTTCGAGAACGTCGGGCTGGTCGTCGGCGACCAGGACGCGGGTTCCTTCGAAAGGGGATGCCATGGGAGGACGCTACCCGGGCCGGGCGGCCCCGGTCAATCCTCGTCGACGATCCATCCATCCCTGAGGTTCACGATCCGCGGTCCGTACGCCGCGTACTCCTCGTTGTGCGTCACCTGGATGATCGTCGTCCCCTCCCGGTTCAGCTCCTTCAGCAGGTCCATGATCATCCTCCCCTGGCTGGTGTGGAGCGACCCGGTGGGCTCGTCGGCCAGGATCATCTTGGGCTCGGCGATGACCGCCCTGGCCACCGCGACGAGCTGCTGCTGGCCTCCCGACAGCTGCGTCGGGTACAGGTCCTTCTTGCCGACGATCTGGAAGCGGTCGAGGGTGTCGGCCACGATGGCCTGGCGGTCCTTCCGCTTCACGTTCCGGTACGAGAGGGGGATCTCCAGGTTCTCGTAGACGGTGAGGTCGTCCAGCAGGTGGTACTGCTGGAAGACGAAGCCGATGTACTGCTTGTTCAGGTCGATGCGCTGCCTGGGCTTCATGGAGTGGACGGGATCACCGTACAGCCAGTACTCCCCCCGCCAGTCCCCGTCCAGCATCCCCAGGATCGAGAGGAGCGTGCTCTTCCCCGCCCCGGAGGGCCCCATGACGGTGACGAACTCGCCTTCGCGGATGTCGAGATCGATCCGCCGGAGGACGAACGTCTCCCCCGCCCCTGTCTTGAACGACTTCTCGATGTTCCTGAGCTCGATCATGCGGCTCCTTCGTTCTCTCTGGGTCCGTCGCCCGCCGTGGCCGGCGACGGCACGCGTTCGCAGTGCCTGCACTCGTTCGACGGCGGCTGCCCGCCGATGGTTTCCTCCGGGGCGCGCCCGCCGCGGGGCCCCCCGCAACCTACGTCCGGCCGTGGGCGTCGACTACCCGGGGCTCGCTCGGGGCCGGGCGCGCGTGTGCCCGCTCCGTCACTCGTACCGGAGCGCCTCCGAGGGAGGCACCCGGGTGGCCCGGCGGGCGGGGATCGCGGACGCCAGCAGGACGACCGCCAGCAGGACCCCCGCGACCCCGAGCAGCGTCGCGGGGTCGGCGGGCTCGACCCCCAGCAGCACGTGGAGACGGGAGAGGCCCACCGCGACCACCCCCGCCAGGGCGGCGCCTGCCCCGAGCCCGGGCAGCGCCAGCTTGAGCCCTCCGCCGAGGACGTGGCGCAGCACCCGGGCGGTCCCGGCGCCCAGGGCCATCCTCACCCCGATCTCCCGCGTGCGCTGCTGCACGACGAACGCGATGACGCCGTAGACGCCCAGGCCGGAGAGCACGAGCGCTACCAGCCCGAGGACTCCCGCGACCGACGCGCCCATGCGCTGGGGCAGGACGCCGATCGAGGTCAGGCGGTCGATCGAGCGGACCGGCGTCAGCGAGACGCTCGGGTCGACCTCCAGGATGGCCGAGCGGACCGCCGCGGCGATCTCGCCGTGGGATCGGGCCGACCGGACGGCGAGCGTGACGTCGGGCTCGTACGACTGGGCCAGAGGCCGGTACAAGAACGGGTCGTCCTCTTCCATGAGCGTCTGGTTCTTCACGTCCTCCACGACGCCCACGACCGTCACGTCCACCGCCCGCTCCAGCTGGAACTCGAAGGTGCGCCCGAGGGGATCCTGCCCCGGCCACACCCGCTCCGCCAGGGCCCTCGACACGATCGCCACCTCCTGCGATCCGGCCCGGTCCCCCTCGTCGAAAGCGCGCCCCTGCACGACCGGCGTGCCCAGCGTCTCGAACCAGCCCGGGGTGACCTGGTTGAACTCCACGCCCAGTCGCTCCTCGGAGCCCTCCCACCCCTCGGGCCGAATCGCGGTGCCGCGGGACCCGAGGTCGAGCGGCAGATCCGAGCCGAGGGCCACCGCCTCGACGCCCGGGATCGCCGCGACCCGCCGCCGCAGTCGATCCAGGAACTGGACGCCCGACGCCTCGTCGTAGCCCTCGATGTCCAGATCCAGCGTCGTGGCGTAGGCGTCGGCCGGCTCGAACCCCTTGTGGACCGTCGCCGCCTCCTGGAGCGAGCGGAGGAAGAGGCCCCCCGCCACCAGCAGCACCAGCGAGAGGGCCACCTGGCCGGACGCGAACGCCTTCCGGAGGCGGGAGACCCGCCCACCCCCGGAGCCGCTCTCGGTCTTGAGCGACGGCAGGATGTCGGTGCGTACGGCCTGGAGCGCCGGGGCGAGCCCGAAGACGAGGCCGGTCAGGAGGGCCAGCCCGAGGCCCGTGGCCAGGACGAGGGGGTCGGGCTGGAGGTCGAGAGACACCTCGAAGGGCAAGGGCAGGGCGGCCAGGTCGACGAACCCCATCCCCCACCACGCCAGCAGCACGCCGCCGCCCCCGCCCAGGGCGAAGAGGAGCACGGCCTCCGTCAGCAGCTGTCGCACCAGCCGGCCCCGTCCCGAGCCCACCGCGAGCCGGATGGCGATCTCGCGCTCCCGGGCCGCGGCGCGCGCCAGGAACATCCCGGCGACGTTCGCGCAGGTGACGAGCAGGACGAGCACCACCAGCCCGAGCAGCGCGCCCAGGAAGCCCAGGGCCGGCGCGCGGCCACCCCCGGGGATCGGACCCAGGGCGATCACCCGGGCGGTCCGGTCGCGATTGCTGTCGGGATAGGCCTCCTGGAGGCGCTGGAAGAGCGCGGAGACCTGGGCGTCGGCCTCCTCCACCGTGGCTCCGGGCGCGAGCCGGCCGACCACCTGCATCCAGCTGGCGCGCCGGTTGGTGAGCGTCCCGGGACGGACCTCGTTCATCGCCGTCACCAGGGGAAGCGGCACGTAGAGGTCGGTGCGGATGGCGGCGTAGTGTCCGACGAACGCCGGGGGGAGGACGCCGATCACGGTCATGGGCCGGCGGTTGAGCCGGACCGTGCTCCCGATGGCCTCGGGGGACCCTTCCAGCTGCTCGCGCCAGAAGCGGTCGCTCACGACCACGACGCCGTCGGCGGCTTCTTCCTCCTCTTCGGGCGCGAAGGTGCGACCCCGGGCCGCCCGCACGCCGAGGGCGTCGAAGTAGTTGGCGGTGACGTACATTCCCGTCATCCGCACGCCCCCCTCGTCCGTCCCCAGCGAGAAGGAGCCGCTGCGCCATCCGGCGACCTCCTCCAGCGCCGGCACCTCCTCCCGGACGTCCTCGAAGTCGGGATAGGAGAAGGTGTCGAAGCCCCGGCCGCGGGTCCCTCGCCCGATCTCGACCGCCCGGTCCCATCCCTCCACGCCGGGAGCGGGGCGGAAGGCGAAGACGTTGAAGACGCTGAACATCGAGGTCGTCGCGCCGATCCCGATGGCCAGGGACAGGGCGGCCACCACGGTGAAGAGGGGGCGCTTGAGGAGGGATCGCAGTGCGTAGGAGAGGTCCTTGCGGAGGGCGTCCATGGGCGGTCCGGTCGCGGTGTGGGACGGGATCTCGAGGTGCCCGGGGGGGACGGTCACCGGGTCGTCCTACGAAGCCGGCCGGAACGCGGTTTCAGCCGGTCCCGGGCGGCTCCGGAGGATCGCCGGGGGGCGCGAAGTAGGGCTCGACGGCCGCCGGATCGGGGGGCGGCGTCGCCAGGCTGACGCCGATCATCAGGACCGTCGACACGAGGAAGCCCGGCAGGACCGGGTCCACCGACGCGGGCCCGAAGCCCTCCCACAGGAGCGCCACGACCAGTCCCCCGACCATGGCGGCCACCGCGCCCTCCCGGGTCGCCCTCCGCCAGGTCACCCCCAGCACCACGGGCGCGAAGAACGACGAGGCCATCAACGCCGTGAAGAGGAGCACGATGAACTGCACGAGCTCGCCCTCCCCCACGCCGCTGAGCAGCAGGACGACGGGGACCGAGCCCACGAGCACGACGCCGACGCGGTTCACGAGCCCCCGCGTGCGAGGCGAGGCGTCGGGGTCGACGAGCGTCTCCCAGATGTCCACCGACAGGGCCGAGCCCGCCACGATGAGCAACGAGTCCACGGTGGACATCATGGCCGCCGTCACCGCCGCCAGCACGAGGCCTCCGAGGAAGGGCGGGAGCACGGCCCGGGCGATCATGGGCATGGCCAGGTCGCCCGTCGGGAGCGCCGGGAAGAGCACGACGGCCGCCAGGGACAGCACGAAGACGAGGAGGTTCAGCGAGGTCGCGAAGACCACCCCGAGCAGCACCCCCCGCCGGATGGTGCGCATGTCGCGCATGGCGTACAGCCGCACGAGCTGGGCCGGCGACGAGACCGACCCGAGGAAGAACGCCAGCCCCATGGTGAAGAGGAGCGTCAGCGGCAGGGTGCCCCAGGTGAAGGTGGCCGGGTTGACCACCTCGACCAGCCGGAGCAGCTCCCCTCCCCCCCCGACCTGCCGGATCGCCAGCGGGACCGCCACCACCACCCCGAGCGTCATGACGAGGAGCTGGAGGAAGTCCGTGTAGACCACCGCCAGCATGCCCCCGACCACGGTGTAGAGCAGGAGGATCGCCGTGAACCCCAGCATCCCCCACGTCGTCGGGATCCCGAAGACGATGTTGGCCACCAGACCCCCCGCCACGATCTGGGCCTGGATGTAGACCACCGTGGCCAGGAGGATGATGAGGGCGGCCACGCCCCGGGCCCCGCGACTGTGGTAGCGCGCTCCGATGTACGCGGGAAGCGTCAGCTCCCTCACCCGGGTGAAGCGGGGGGCCAGCACGGCCGCGACGAACCAGTACGCCAGCGGGATCGACAGCACCAGCCATCCGAACGACCAGCCGGTGGTGTACATCACCCCGATCGTCCCGATGAACGTCCCCGCGCTGGCGTGGGTGGCGGCCAGCGTGGCCCCGCCGACCACCCAGCCCAGGTCCCCGCCGGCGATCCAGTAGTCCGCCTCGCCCCGCGTGTGCCTGAGGCTCCACCACCCGATGACGAAGACCACGGCGAAGTAGAGGACGAAGGTGACGACCTGGATCGTCACGGAGACGTCCCGGCGGCGGTGCCGGACGGCGGTCTCCCCCTCTCCCGCCGCTCCGCCCGGAACATCCAGACCAGGTACAGCGCGACGGTCGCCCCGAAGACCACGAACAGGCCCCAGAAGACGAACCCGGCGCGGCGGACGAGGTGCGGGACCGACGCCGGGGCCTCCCCGGCGCTCGGGCCACCGGGCCCGGGCCGCCCCTCCGCCGCCCCGATCCCACCGGCTCGGAACGACACGAAGGCCGGCAGCACCGGGAGCTCCGCCCGGTACCGGGCGAGGTCGTCCGGGGCCGCCGCCTCGCCCGCCCAGCTGGCCGGAAAGCCTTCCTCCAGGCGGGTCCCGGCCGGGAGGTCGACCCGGGCGGAGAACGTCCCCGGGAGCGCCTCGGCCGGAGGCCAGGGAACCGCCAGCATCGGGACCCGGACGGGCCCGGCCCCGGTGGCCGTGCCTTCCCGCACCACGCGGTAGCGGAGCCGCAGGACGACTACGTCGTCGGGCCGGGCGGGCGCTGGAAGCGGCACGGTGCCCACCAGCATCCCGGAGGGGTCGACGTCGAGCCTGAAGGCGACCGGATCCTCCCACACCCTCGCGGTGGGCCCCACGGCCCGGAAGCCCCGGACGGGCAGGACCCGGACCGGAATCCGCCCGACCCCCGGGTCCGGACGGAGGCGGTAGGTGAGCTCGACCCGGAGGGGCCCGGGGGTGAGAGCCTCGACCGTGAGGTCGGCCTCGAGCAGCGACCCGGAGGGCCCGGGGGGAGGATCCTGCGCCCCGGGAGCGGGCGCCGGGGCGAGGAGGAGAAGGAGACCGAGGACGGCGCCCCGGATCAGGCCCACACCTCCTCGAGCACCCGCAGGACGTTTCCGCCCATCGCCTTGCCGATCTCCTCGTCCGAGTACCCCTCGGCCACGAGCCAGCGGAGGAGGTTGTGGGAGCCCTCGGTCGGGTTCTCGAGGCCGCGCACCCACTCGACCGGCTCGAAGGCCGCCTCGTCCCCGTGGGAATCCTCGATCGAGAGCGCGGCGGCGTAGGTGCGGTGGAGCCCCACGTGGTCGCCGTAGAGGGTGTCCGGGCCGAAGGCGACGTGGTCGATCCCCACCAGGTCGACGACGTGCCGGAAGTGGGCCATGAAGGCGTCGAGGTCGTGGGTCCGGTGGTCACGGGTGAGCGTCGTGTGGGGCGCCGCCTCGATGCCGATGACCCCGCCCGTCGCCGCGCACGCTTCCAGCACGTCGTCCGGCGCGAGCCGGTTCGAGTCCCAGAGCGCCCGGGCGCCGATGTGGCTCAGCACCACCGGTCGCTCGCTCACCTCGAACGTGTCGAGCGTCGTACGGTCCCCGCAGTGGGAGCAGTCGATCAGCAGCCCCACCTTGTTCATCCGCTCCACCGCCTTCCGTCCGAAGGCCGTGAGCCCGCCGTCCCGTCGCTCCTTCAGCCCCGAGCCGAGGGCATTGGCCTCCGAGTACGCCACGCCCAGCAGGCGCACGCCGAACCCGTGGAGGAGGTCGATGCGGTCCAGGTCGTTCTCGATCATCGCCGCCCCCTCCATGGACGCGACCCACGCCATCCGCCCTTCGTCGTGGGCCCGGCGGATGTCGCCCACCCGGCGCGCGTGGATCACGAAGTCCTGGTGGGCCAGGTCGCACAGGCGCATGCCCAGGTCGTGCAGCACGTCGTCCCACTGCCATCCGCTCGACGAGTGGATCCGGCAGATGCCGTCCATCAGGTTGTCGAACACGGCGTCCCAGCGGGCCTCGGCCAGCCCCCGGAACGCGGTGGCCATGCGACCCTCGCGCACGTACTCGGGCGTCTCGCCGATGTCATCCGGAAAGACGCCCACGTGCTCGTGCAGGGAGATCAGGACGAGCTCGTCCGTGAGGCGACCCACGCGCGCCTCCTCCTCGTCGGAGAGGGGCACGAGCCAGCCGGGCACGCGCTCGACCTCTTCGGCGAGGTCGAACGCCCGGTAGTCCACGCCGGGCTCCAGGTAGGAGAACGAGGTGTAGCCGTCGTAGCGCTTGGGAAGGGTCATGGCGGGTCGGGGGATGCGGTCTCGAGGCCGGGCGGGTCCACGGCGTCCGATTCCACCATAGGCGGCGCCCCCCACCCCTGCAACGCGATCCGGGACCCGCTCGGCGGAGTCCCGCGCGCCGGCGGCCCGCGCCTGCTCAGGCCGAGAGGACCTGGACCGGATCCACCCGCGTGGCACGGACGGCCGGGACCCAGCTCGCGGCGACGGCCGTGACCAGGAGGACCCCGATGACCGTGGCGTAGGCCACCGGATCGTACGGGCTCAGCCCGAAGAGGAAGAACGAGAGCCCCCGGGCCGCGCCGAGGGCCACCAGCGCTCCCCCGGCGATCCCGAAGGACGCCAGTACGAGCCCCTGGCGGACCACCAGCCCGCGGACGTCCACCGCCGTGGCGCCCAGCGCCACGCGCACCCCCATCTCCCTCGTGCGTCGGGCCACCGAGTAGGCCATGACCCCGTAGACGCCCACCGCCGAGAGCACGAACGCCACCAGCGCCAGGACCCCCAGGACCTTCACCATCGCCATGTTGCCGGACATCTGCTCCCGGGTGATCTCGGTCATGGTCGCGGCGTCGTAGATCGGCTGGTCGGGATCCATCCCGCGGACCGTCTCCCGCACCGACGCGATCAGCCCGGCGGGGTCGGCGCCGGTGTGGACGGCGAGGTTCATCCCCCGCTGGGGCGTCTGCCAGGCCGGCAGATAGACCATCCGCCCCGGCGTGGAGTCGGGTCCCCAGTCCCTGGTGTCGCCGACGACGCCCACCACCTCCCACTCCTCCTCGCCCAGCCGGACCCTCTGGCCCAGGGGGCTGTCCTCCCCCCAGTGCTGCGCCGCGAAGCGCTCGTTGACGAGCAGCACCCTCGGGGCCGCCTCCACGTCGTCGTCGTCGAACAGCCGCCCCTCGACCAGCGCCATGCCCATGGCCTCGACGTATCCGGGGGTGACGATCCGGAAGCTGACGGCCGGCTCCCGCCCCTCGGTCGGGACCTCCTCGCCCACGATCCCGTACGTCGTCGCGTTGTTGCTCCGCATGGGCAGCGTGTGGGACGCGCCGGCCGAAACCACGCCCGGAAGCGCACGCAGCCGCTCGAGCAGGCGCCGCTGGAAGCTCACGACCGCCTCGTCGTTCCCGTACTTGGTGTCCGGAAGCTGGACTCGCATCGCCACGAGGTCGTCGATGCGGTAGCCGACGTCGTTCGAGCGGGTCTGCACGTACGCCTTCACGAGCAGGGTGGCCGACACCAGGAGCACCACCGAGAGGCCGATCTCGGTCGCGACCAGCGATCTCCGCAGCCGCCCGCCCCGCCGGGACTCGCCCCCGCGCCCTCCCTCGCTCAGGGCGCCGGTGAGGTCGGGACGGCTCGCCTGCAGCGTCGGCGCGAGCCCGAAGACGACCCCCGCGAGCACGGTCACGCCGATCGTGAGGACCAGGACGCGCTCGTTCAGGGCCACCCCGTCGATGCCCGGCACGAAGGGGGGGAAGAGCGACCGGATGCCCTCGATGCCGACGTAGGCGACGCCGGTCCCCAGGACCCCCCCGATCGACGCCAGCACCAGCGCCTCGGTGAGGAGCTGGGTCACGATCCGGCCCCGACCCGCTCCGAGGGCCGCCCGCAGCGCGATCTCCCGGCTCCGCGCGGCACCACGGGCCAGCAGGAGGTTGGCGACGTTGGCGCAGGCGATGAGGAGGACGAAGCCCACGGCGGTGGCCGCGATCAGGCTGCCCTGGCGGAAGCCCTCGTCGAACCAGTCGTCCCGGAGGCGGACGACGTTCGCCCCCTTCCCGGCGTTGGTGTCCGGAAAGCTCTCCGCCAACCCGGCCTGGATGGCGGACAGCTCCCGCTCGGCGGACTCGGGGGTCGACCCCGGTCGCAGGCGCCCCACCACCCGGAGGAACCGGCTACCCCGCGACTCGTCTCCCGAGACCTCGAAGGGGACCCAGATCTCCTGGTCCCCGCCCGCGAAGGTGAAGTCGTCGGGCATGACGCCGATCACCTGGAAGGGTCGGCCGTCCAGGTCGAGCGTGCGTCCCACGATCGCCGGGTCCCCACCGAAGCTCCGCTGCCACACGCCTTCGCCGAGAACCGCCACCGAGGCCCGCCCGGGCTGCTCCTCCTCGGGGCGGAACGTCCGACCGAGGAGGGGGCGCTCACGCAGCAGCTCGAAGAAGTTGTGGCTGACCCGGTACCCGGAGAGACGCTCCGGACGGTCGGACCCCGAGAGGTTCATCCCCACGCCCCCGTAGGCGGCGAGCTCCATCGTGCGGCTCCGCTCCCTCCAGTCGAGGAAGTCCGGGAGCGAGGACGAGGACTCGGTCCACCCGCGTTCGGTGTCGGTGGTCCAGACGGCCACCAGGCGCTCGCCTTCCTCGTAGTCCAGCGGGCGGAGCATGAAGACGTCGACGGCGGCGAAGATCGCCGCGACGGCTCCGATGCCGAGAGCCAGCGATACCACGGCGGCCACCGACACGAGGGGGCTCGCTCGCACGGATCGCAGCGCGAACCGGAGATCCTGGAGGAGGTGGTCCATGGGCCGGGGAGGGGGCAGGATCGGTCGGGCGAGCGGTACCCGCGTCGACCAGGGGTTCGTCGAGGCTCTACGCCCGCCCGGGTCGACGGGTTTCGCGGGCCCGGCCGCGAGGAAACCCCGGAAGGACGAAGACCGTAGGGGGCGCGGACGCCGGGCGGTCCGGCGTCCTCCATTCCCCTCGCATCCACGCCGCCGTGCACGCTCTCATCGCCGACCTCCGCTACGCCGTCCGCATGCTCCTCAAGAACCCCGTCGTCACCCTGGTGGCGGGCCTCTCTCTCGCGCTGGGCATCGCCGTCAACGCCGCGAGCTTCGCCACCGTCGAGGCCTTCCTGCTGGCCC
>JASFUL010000148.1:0-10478 GCA_050050315.1 Gemmatimonadota bacterium | reverse complement strand
CCGCTTCCTGAACACCTCGGCCGTCTCGGGCTCCAGCACCGGCGTCCGCTCGTCCTCGTCCACCCAGCCCCCGGGTACCTCCGGCGCGCGCGAGGGTCCCCGCGTCCCGCCGCCGGGCCTGTCCGACTCCGTCCGCTCCTCCTCCTCCGCCTGGGGGAGGTAGCGGGTTCTCAGGAACGTCGCCACGTCGTCGACCAGGGAGTACATGACGGGCACGACGACCAGGGTGAGGAACGTCGCCACCAGAATACCCACGATGACCGCCACGGCCATGGGACCCCACCAGGCCGCCTGCTCGCCTCCCCAGAACAGCTCCGGCTGGAGTCTCGTGTAGAGCCCGAAGAAGTCGAAGTTCAGGCCGATGGCCAACGGAACCAGACCCAGCGCCGTGGTGGCCGCCGTGAGCACCACGGGCCGGAATCGCGTCATCCCGCCCCGCACGAGCGCCTCGAACCGGTCCATCCGGTCCCGACCGCGCAGGATGTCGATGTAGTCGATCAGGACGATCGCGTTGTTCACGACGATCCCAGCCAGCGAGATGATCCCGACGCCGGTCATGATCAGGACGAACGGCATGTCGAAGATCATCAGGCCCATCAGCACGCCGCCCGTGGACATGAGCACCGACGTGAGGATGATGACCGGCTTCACCACCGAGTTGAACTGGCTCACCAGGATGAAGCCGATGAGGAGCAGCGCGGTCAGAAAGGCGCCCGAGAGGAACCGCTGCGCCTCGGCCTGGTCCTCCTGCTGGCCCGTGTACTCGATCGTGTAGCCCGGCGGGAGCGTCTGGTCCGCGAAGTCCGAGAGCGTGGCCCGCACCTCGCCCAGCACGGCGTTGGAGTTGAAGCCCGTGGCCACGTCGGAGGTGATGGTGGCCATGCGTACCTGGTCCTTGCGGCGGATCGAGCCGTACCCCTCGCCGACCGACCAGTCGGCGACCGAGGACAGCGGGATCTGCTGGCCCTCGGACATGACGGTCAGCTCGCGGAGGTTGGCCAGCTCGTCCCGGTACTGGGGCGCCAGACGCACGACGATGTCGTACTCGTCGTTTCCGGTCCGGTACTTCGCCGCCTCGATGCCGTTGATGGCGCCGCGGATCGCACGCCCCACCTCGGCCGTGGAGAGGTCGTAGAGCGCCGCCTTCTCTCGGTCCACCCGCACGGACAGCTCAGGGCGAGCGGCGTCGAGATCGCTCTCGAGCCCCACCAGCTTCTCGGCCACGGGGGCGTTGCGCAGGACCTGAAGCACGCGGTCGGAGAGCCACTTGAGCGTCTCGGGGTCCTGCCCGGCGATCTCGATGCTCACCGGCGCGCCCTCCTGGGGCCCCTCCTGCATCTGCTGCACGGTGACCTCGGCCCCGGCCACGTCCCGACCGATGGAGTGCTGAAGCCGCGCCAGCACGTCGAACGTGTCGTGCTCGCGGTCCTCGAAGTCGACGAAGGTGATCCCGACCCGTCCGGCGTCGGGTCCCGAAGGCCCACCCTGCCCCGCCATCGCGGCGGCACCGCCGCCCCCCCCGCCTCCGGTCACCGCGACGACGGACTCCCAGTCGCTCCGGGCGGGAACGTCCTTCAGCTCCTCCTCCACCGTGCGCACGACCTCGTCGGTCGCCGCGGCCCGCGTGCCCACCGCGGTCTCGACGTCCACCCACACCTGCTTCGGCGGGATGTCCTCCGGGAAATACTCGAGCCCGTTGTTGAACTGGCCGTACAGGATGAACGCGGCCACGAGGGCCGCGAACGAGCCGAGCAGCGTGATCGCTCGATGGCGCAAGGCCCAGCGCAGCTGGCGCTCGTACGCTCCCACCATGACCGGCTCGGCCCGGTACTGGAACCAGTCGGCCAGCCGTCGGAGGACGAAGCGGTAGAAGAGCCAGAACAGGACGCCCGTGGCCAGGAGCAGCCCCGCCGTGAGCGGGTTCAACGCGGCCACGACCAGGAGGACGAGGGCCAGGCTCGCCACCAGGGTCCCCCGGGCCCACTTCGTCAGCCCCGGCCGCGGCCCTCCGCTCTCGACCCGCATGAACATCGCGCAGAGGGTCGGCACGATGACCAGCGCGACGAACAGGGAGCTGGAGAGGGTGACGATGAGCGTCTTGGGCAGGTTGCCCATGAACTCTCCCACCATCCCCGGCCAGAACAGGAGTGGAGCGAAGGCGGCGAGGGTGGTGGCCGTGGCCGCGATCACGGGCATGGCCACCTCGCCGGTCGCCTTCTTGGCCGCCAGCGTGCGTGACCATCCCTCTTCCATGTAGCGGTAGATGTTCTCCACGATGACGATGGCGTTGTCCACCAGCATCCCCAGCGCGAGGATGAGGCTGAACAGGACCACCATGTTCATCGTCATGCCGAGCATCTTGATGACGATGAAGCTGAGCAGCATCGAGGCCGGGATGGAGATCGCCACGAAGATCGAGCTCCCGAGGCCGAGGAAGAACAGCAGCACGCCGACGATCAGGATCAGACCGCTGACGATGTTGTTCTCCAGGCTCGAGACCATCATCTCGATGTCCTCGGACATGTCCGAGGTGAGCTTCACCACCGTGCTCGGCGGAAAGAGGGGACGCATCTCCTCGATGGCCGCCTTCACCTGCTCGGAGGTGGAGATGATGTTCTCGCCCGACCGCTTGATGACGTCGAGCGTGACCACGGGGCTCCCGTCGAGCCGGGCGAAGCTCTCGCGCTCGGCGAAGCCGAAGTCCACGGTCGCCACGTCCCGGACGTAGACCGGCCGTCCCTCCACCGTCGTGACCACGAGGTCCTCGATGATCGACGGGTCGTCGAACTCGCCGTCCACCCGGACCAGGTACTTCGAGTCCCCCACGTCGATGGAGCCGCCGGGCGTGTTCACGTTCTCCGCGGAGATCGCCTCGATGACGTCGCCCAGCGCCAGGTCGTAGAACTGGAGCCTGCGCAGGTCGACGTCGACCTGCACCTCGCGCTCGAGCCCGCCCCGCAGGTCGACGCGCAGCACCTGGGGGATCTGTTCGAGGCGGTCCTGGAGCTCCTCGCCGATCTCCTTGAGGCGGACCAGCCCGTACTCGCCGGACAGGTTCACCTGCATGACCGGGACCTCGGAGAAGTTGAACTCGACGATGCTCGGGTCCTCGGCCTCCGCCGGGAGCTCCGGCTTGGCGAGATCGACCTTCTCGCGGACCTTCTGGAGCGCCTCGTTGATGTCGACCGTGGTCTCGAACTCGGCGACGATGCTCGAGTATCCCTCCACCGAGGTCGAGGTCAGCTCCTTCAGCTCGCTGATCGTCGACAGCTCGTCCTCGAGCGGCCGTGTGATCAGCGACTCCATGTCCGCCGGCGACACTCCGGGATACACGGTGTTCACCGCGATCATCGGGACTTCGATCTCGGGGAAGGACTCCTTGGGCGTCGCCCCGTAGGAGACGATTCCCAGGACCCCGATGATGACCAGGAGCACCACCGCCGCCACGCGGTTGTCCACCGCGAAGGACGTCGGTCCGAACTCCTTGAACCGCGACAGGAACGAGCGGTCGGCGAGGTCCTCGTCGCTCACCGCCCGCGGCACTGGATTCGACAGATCGTTCTCCCGCTCACGCATCGCCCGCCTCCCCCACGAGACGCACCCGGTCTCCCTCGGCCACCTGCTTCTGCCCGACGACGACGAGACGGTCGCCGGCCTCGAGGCCCTCCGTCACCACGACCTCGTCGCGCTGCGAGGGTCCCAGCGTGACCGGCCGCATCCGCGCCACCGGCGCTCCGGCCTGTTCCTCCACCACGAAGACGACGTAGCCGTCTTCCACCCGCACCAGCGCCTCCTGGGGGACGACCAGGGCCTGCTGCAACTCGCGCCGCGTCACCTCGACGTTGGCCACCATCTCCGGCTTGATCGCCCGCCCCGGGTTCGGGAGGGTGAGCTCCACGGGGAAGGTCCTGTTCCGTGGATTCACGGCCGCGCCCACGAAGCTGATGCTGCCCTCGAAGAGCTGGTCGTCGAGCACGTCGAAGGTGACCGTCGCCGCGGCGCCCCGGCCCACGTCGGTCGCGTACCGCTCGGGCACGCCGGCGGTGATCTTCACGGGGTCGAGATCGACGATCCGGGCCACCGGAGCACCGGGGTTCACCATGGTGCCGACCTCGACCATCCGGTCGTCCAGCACCCCGCCGATGGGCGCCCGCACGACCGTGCGCTCCAGCCGCTCCCTGAGGGTCTGCAGGTTCGCCTTCGCCTGCTCCGCGCCATACCTGGCCTCCAGGTAGGCGAGCTCCGAGCCGATGCCGTCCTCCTCGTACAGGCGCTTGCGCCGCTGCCAGGTCTCCTCGGCCAGGGCCGCCTGGGCTTCGGCCTGGTCGACCTGGGACCGGAGGATGCGATCGTCGATCTTCGCGATGGGCTGCTCCGGACGCACCGACGAGCCCTTCTCGACGAAGAGCTCCCGCACGACACCGCTCTCCTCGGCCGAGACCGTCACGTCCCGGTTCGCCTCCACGGTTCCGGTCAGCCGGATCACCTCCACGAACCTCCGGGGCGCCAACGCCTCGGTCTCCACGTTCACGACCCGGGCGAACCCTTCGTCGCCCACCAGCGGCCCCTCGGCGCCGTCCGCCTCGGTCCCGCCGCAGCCGGCGATGACGCAAGCCGTCCCCGCGAGGACGAGGACGCGTCCGGTCCAGCTCCCACGCCGCTTCCCGTCTATCGTCATCACTCGGTTCTCCCGGTGCTCTGATTCTCCCTCGGCCGCCGGCTTCGTCGCCCGGCGGGATCCGTCCTGCTCCCATCCGTCTCGCTCCGGCACCGCACCGCGCCGACGCTTCGGTGCCCCTCCTCGGGCCTTCATCGTGGGCCGTCCGTGAGCGGCACCCGACCGGTCGCCTCGTCCAGCCGCGCCCGGGCGCTCAGGAAGTCGTAGACCGCCTGGGCGTAGTTGAACTCGCTCTGGCGCAGCGCCACCTCGGCGTCCGTCAGCTCGAGCTGGCTGCTGAGACCCTCCCGGAACTGCGCCCGGGCGATGTCGAATCCCCTGCGGGCCTGCTCGACGGCGAGGGCCTGGGCCCGGGCGCGAGCCCGGGCCTCCGCGACCTGGTCGAGGAGGTTCAGCACCTGGCTCCGCGTCCGGTCCCGGGCGAGCGACGCCTGGGCCCGCACGGACCGGACGACCGCCTGCTTCTGGTCGATGCGGGCGTCCCTCTGGAGACCCTGGAAGACGGGCACCGTCACCTGGATCCCCGCCGTGCGGCCGTACGCCCGGGGGTAGCCGAAGAACTGCGGGTCCCCGTTCTGGGAGGAGTTGACCGAGTAGCTCCCGAAGACCGAGACCTTGGGCAGGTACGACATCCGCTCCACCGACACCTCCGTTTCGCGGAGGCTCTCGGTCAACTCGAGCTGGCGGACGTCCGATCGGCTCTCGACCGCCGCGTTCACCAGGCGCTCCGCGTCCCGCTCGCTGACCTCGTCCCCCAGATCCACCCCCGAGAAGGCCAGGATCTCGCGGTTCGCCGGGTCGTTCTCCATGGGCGACGCGATGTCCATCGTGGCCAGCGAGCCCCGCACGGCCACGCCGTCCGGGTCGTCCAGGGAGAGCGTCACCCCCAGCTCCCGGCGGGCCTGGCGAACGGCGTTCACCGCACGCAGGAGGTTGGGCTCCAGATTCGCCAGCTCCACCTCCAGCCTCAGCACCTCGTAGTCCGACGCCAGCCCCGCCCGGTTGAGCGCCCGCGTCTCCTCCAGCGTCTCGCGCACCCGGCGGACCGAATTCTCGGTGAGCCGGACCTGTTCCTGCGCCAGCAGCAGGTCGTGGTACGCCCCGCGGACGGAGGTCACCACGCGCTGGACCTCTCCCCGCACCACCTCCTCCTGGAGCGCTTCGTAACGTCCCGCGGCGCCCACGCCCAGGAACGCCGCCCCGTTGAAGACGGGTTGCTCCACGCTGAGCGTGCCGTTCCACTGGTTGTCGGCGCCGAACTGCAGGGCGATCAGCTCGTCGGCGGGCGCGTCGGGGTTCAGGAACCTCGCTGGGATGAAGTTCACCGCCGGCGACAGGTTGCGCGTATACGAGGTCGAGAGGTCGAGGCTGGGATACACGTTGCCCCACGCCTCGCTCACGCGGTTCTCCGCCTCCTCGAGCCCGTGGCGAGCCGCAGCGATCTCGCGGTTCCGGTCCATCGCCAGCCGGACCACCTCGGCGAGCCCCAGCGTGTCCTGGGTCCCCGCCGGCGCCACCACGTCGCAGCACGGGTCCTCGGGGCAGCAGCCCGGCTCCTGGGCAGCCGCCGGACCCGACCCCAGGATCGCGCCCACCACCAGCGCCCCCAGGATCGCCGGGCGCGTCCCCTCGAACGCTCCCTTCCTCGTCGTCCCTTCCATGACCTTCACCCCTTTCGTCACCGCGCCAGGGCCTCCCGGGCCCCGCCGGCCGTATTCGTTTCCAGCGCCTCACCGTACTCGGGCGTCCCGAGGCCCTGCAGCACCCTCCGCGTCGAGACCATGTACAGCTCCCGGAAGGCGTCCTCGTCCACCCGGAGCGCCCCCATCAGGTAGAGCGAGACGAGGCCGTGGCAGTGGCTCCACAGCGTCACTCCGACCGCCTCGGGCTCGTTGACGCGCAGGATCCCTGCGTCCATGCACTCCCGCACCCGATCGTTCCAGAACTGCCCGACGGCGCACGCCCGGGACTCCAGCTCGGATGAACCGTCTCCCATCCCGGTGATGTCGGGGTTGGCGAACAGCACCTCGTAGAGTCGTCGGTTCTCGAGGGCGAAGTTGAGGTATCCCTCCCCCGCCATCTGGAACCGCTCCGCCGGGGTGGTTCCCTGGAGCGCGCGGTACAGATACTGGGCCAGGCGCTCGTACGCCTCGCCCACCACGTCCAGCAGAACCTGCTCCTTGCTCTCGTAGTGCCGGTACAGGGCCGGCGCCGTCACCCCCACCGAGCGCGCGAGCTTCCGCATGGAGAAGCCGTCCAGGCCATCCTCCAGGTACAGGTCGCACGCACAGGAGAGGATTCGCTCGCGTTGAATGGACATGGTGAACACTGTAAACAAAGCCGGCGATCTCGTCAACGGATACAACGTTTCCGTCACGTAACGGCGTTTAGTACCATTCGGTGCTAATTACGAGAAGGCCCTCGGTGACCGGTCCCGCCCCACCGGTGTCTGCGGGAGTCGAGGTCCCGAGCGGACGGGGAACCGCCCGCAGGTCCCTTCCCGGCCCTGGCCTACGAGCCCGGTCGGGGAGGCGTTTCGGCGCCGCGGGGGCTCCCGGCGGGACGGTGCAGGCGCGCGACCAGGAAGGTGCACGCCACGATCACGAGGCCGCCCACGACGCTCCACGTGTCCGGGATCTCGCCGAAGAAGACCACGCCCCAGAGGGCGGCGAAGACGATCTGGAGGTAGGCCACGGTCATGGCGCGCCCCGCGCGCTCTCGATGGAGCCCGAGGGTGAGGCAGAGTTGCCCCAGGTGCGTGGCGAGCCCCACCCCCAGCAGGACGACCCACCCCAGGGCGTCCGGGGTCCGCCAGATCGGCACCACCGCGGGCAGCGACGCCACCGTGCTGAAGGCGCCGAAGTAGAAGACCACCAGGACGGGGTCCTCCCCCTTGAGCCGTCGCACCGTGACGTACGCGGCCGCGCTGAAGACCGCCCCGCAGAGGGCGATCCCCACGGCCGTAGGATCGAGGGCGGCGGGCGATCGCGAGAAGAGGACGTCGGGCTGCGCCACCATCACCACCCCCGCCAGGCTGGCGAAGGCCAGGACCACCTCGGCGACGCGCAGCGACTCCCCGAGCACCGGCACGGCGAACAGCGCGGTGAAGACCGGGTTCGTGTACTGGATGACCGTGACGTCCGCCAAGGGTAGCACGACGACCCCGTAGAAGAAGCAGGAGAGGGCGACGAAGCCCAGGAGCCCCCGGAGCAGGAGGAGCTTCGGCTCCCTGCCCCGCAGCTCCGTTCGCCGCCTCCGGAGCGTCACCCAGGTGAGCACCGTGATGATCACGGACCGGGCGAGGACGATCTCCATCGTCGGGAGCGTCCGTCCCGCCACCTTCACGAGCACGCTCATGAGGGAGAAGCTGAGGGCCGCGGCCGCCATGTAGCGGAGGCCGCCCGGGCCGGAGCTCACGTCGGCGTCCCGCTCAGGGGCGCGGCCACGCCGCGGCGCCCCTCACGCGGGTCCGTCTCAACGATCGGGCTCGACCCAGGCCCGGTCGACGCGGTCGCCGATCAGGATCCGGTCCACGACGTCGATCCCCCGCAGGACGTAGCCGAAGGCCGTGTAGCCTCCGTCCAGGTGCGGCTGCGGCGAATGCGTGATGAAGTACTGCGAGCTCTCGGTGTCCGTCCCGGAGCTGGCCATCCCGATCACGCCCCTGAGGAAGGGGATGCGGGTGAGCTCGGTGCCGATCTGGAAGCCGGGGGACCCCGTCCCGTCCTCGTCGGTGAAGTCCCCCCCCTGGATCACGAAGTTGGGGACGACCCGGTGGAAGGGAACGCCGTCGTACATCCCGGCGCCGGCCAGCGTCGCCACGGTCTGGACCGTCCAGGGGGCCTCGTCGGCGTCCAGCCGGACGACCACTTCGCCCCTCTCCGTCTCCAGGTGCAACAGCGGATGCGGTCCGAGGTCCCGCAGCCGGTCCCAGTCGATCCGCTCGCCGAGGAAGTCCGGGAGGGACGGGTGGGGCTCGGGCGTGGGCCGTTCGAACGCCGGGGGAGGCATCTCGACCGGTCCGCCGGTGATCGCCGTCAGCGCCTCGGCCGCCGCGGAGCGGACGGCGGGCTCGGGACGGAGGAGGGCCTCGCGCACGACGTCCTCGCCGCGGGGGTCGGCCGCGGCGCCGAGGGCGTCCAGCACGGCGACCCGGGCGCGGGGCTCGACCTCCGGGCCCATCCGGGCCCAGAAGTCCCGGAGCAGCGGCACCGCCCCGTCCTCACCGAAGGCCGGATCGACCACGGCCTCCGCCGCCGGATAGACGACGCCGGGATCGTCGTCACGGAGAGCCTCCGAGAAGATGGCCCAGTAGGTGTCGTGGGTGTCCGGGACGCTCCGGTCGCGCTTCCAGCGGTTGGCGAGGGACTCCATGGCCCGCCGGGCGATCTCGGTGTGGGGTGACTCGAGGAGGCGCTGGAGCATGCGGACCGCGCCCTCGCCGGCCACGTACCCGAGGGCCTCGATGCCGAGTCGCCACCGTCCGAGGTCGGAGAGCGGGACCTCGTCCATCCACGCGAGCGCCGTCTCGTCGTCGCCGTTGATGGCGAGCACGCCGACCAGGCGCCCGGTGATGCGCCATTCGTCCGGGTGCGCCTCCACCCAGGCCCGGATCCGGTCCAGCTGGTCCGGCGGCAGCGCGAACTCGCCCATCCCCTCGACCGCCGCGATCGCCACGTGCCGGTACGGATCGTCGAGGGCGTCGAGGAAGACGTCCACCGTGGATACGTCGGGAAAGCGCAGGCTGAGGGCACGGATGGCGTTCACCCGAACCCGCCAGTCCTCCGCGGTCCGGGCCCACTCCTGGAGCAGGCCCCGGGAGTAGAAATCGCCCGACCGACCCAGCCCCTGGATGACCCACATGGCGGCCGGCTCGTCCTTGTCCCAGCCCGTGAGGGCGATCCTGGCACGCCTCCGGTACGCGTACCAGACGGCGGGGTTCTCGGCCCGCGCCATCAGGTAGGCGGCGGCCATCCGGACTTCGGGGTCCGGGTGGGTGATGGACGACCCCACGCGCTCGACGGCCGCCTCGCTCTCGACGCCCCGCACGAGGGCGCGGGCGAGCGCCATCACGATCCCGGCCTCCAGGCGCGCCTCGTGATACCGCGCCAGCGCGTCCACGGCCGCGGCGTCTCCGGCCATCCCGAGCGCCTGGACCAGATGTCGCCTCACCTCACGGTCGGGCTCGACCTCCAGCGCCGCCTCGAGGGCCGAGCCCACGCCGTCTCCCCCCACCCGGCCCAGCGCGAAGGCCGCGTCCATGCGCACGGGGGGGCTGGGGTCCTGGAGCGCGGCCGCCAGGGCGCCCGTCGACGCGGGATCCTGGACCGAGGCCAGGGCGAAGGCCGCGCGGGCCCGCACGCGGGCCTCCGGGTCCGAAAGGGCCTCGACCAGGCCGGGCCCATCCCGCGCCACCTGTCGGTCCACCACCGCCTGTAGCGCAGGTTCGGCCAGGAGCCCGTCGTCCGGGCGCCCGGGGACCGACGGAGAGGGGAGCCCGCCCGCCTGGTCACAGGCCGTCGGCGCGAGCAGGAGCACGGCGAGGGCCCACCGCATCCCCGCGGTGCTGCGGCGGAGGCCGGGGGTCCCGGGAAGCAGTTCAGGGTTCATCGCGAAGGGGCTCGGCGTGATGACTCGGCGGACGGCGACCTATTGTGGTCTCATCGCCGGGTCAGTTCAAGCGAACGGGAGCGCGTGGCCGAGCCCCGAGGACCTCGCTCAGAAGGCGGCGTCCAGGTAGAAGTCCCACCGGGTCTGCCGCGGCTCCCGGAGCCCCCGAGCCACGTCGAGCCGTACCAGC
>JASFUL010000147.1:0-10504 GCA_050050315.1 Gemmatimonadota bacterium | reverse complement strand
TCGGCCCCGCGCCGAAGTCACCCTCCACGTAGTCGACGAACGCGCACCCCCCCAGGACCTCCTCGGCACGCCACGTCTGCCGGGTCTCCACCCACCCGCCATCGCCCCCCCGCCGCCGGCTCTCGACCTCCCAGACGCCCGGCCAGAAGTCGAAGCGGTGGGACTCGGGCCCCGCGCACGCGTCCACCGGTCCCGGCGCTCCAGCCGGCGCTTCCTGGGCCGCGAGCGGCCCCCCCGCGAGGGCCAGGGCCTACAGCCCCGCGAGCAGCGCCACTCCCCTTCGCCGAGGGTCGCCCCGCCCGCGACGGCGGGGGTCGGGGGTGCCCGTGAGGCGCGCGCGCACGTCATCGGTCTGCATGGGGTTCCTCGGTCGGGGTCGCGGGAGGGGGCGGGCCAGCCGCGCGCACCGCCCCGTGCTCGCCCCGGAGTACGGACCGAGGCGCCCGGAGTTACGGGAGAAAGCCGCCACGGGCGACCCAATCGGCGGCGCGTCCGGGGGCGCCCCGAGCTGCCATCCGAGAGCCGGGGTGTCGAAGAGCCTGAGAGCCCGGGCGCCCCCGTCGGCCGCGTCGCCCGGCCGCACGCCCCCGCTCGCGCCGCGGGAAGACGCGACGCTCGAGGCCGCTCCGGCAGAGAGCTCACGCAGATCGGGAGGACGCCTTACGAGCAACCGGCCGTCGGCGTTCGTCGGAGGATCACCCTGCACGGCACACCGAACGCGTTCTCGCGCTGGCCTCTCGCCGCCCCGCGGCCTATCGTTACAGCGGTCCGGCTCAGGAGGGTGAGCTATGAACGAGTCCCTCGAGCGCTTGAAGTCCGCCCTCGCCGATCGCTACGCCGTCGAACGCCGCCTCGGCGAGGGGGGCACGGCCACCGTCTACCTGGCGGAGGACCTGAAGCACGACCGCAAGGTGGCGCTGAAGGTCCTGCGGCCCGAGCTCGCCGCGGTGCTCGGCCACGAGCGGTTCCTGCAGGAGATCAGGACCACCGCCGGCCTGCAGCACCCGCACATCCTGCCCCTGTTCGACTCGGGCCGGGCCGACGGCTTCCTCTACTACGTGATGCCGTACGTCGAGGGAGAGACGCTGCGGGACCGCCTCGACCGGGAGACGCAGCTGGGCGTCGAGGAGGCGGTTAGGATCACCGTCGAGGTGGCCGACGCGGTCGACTACGCGCACCGTCACGGGGTCATCCACCGCGACCTCAAGCCCGAGAACATCCTGTTGCAGGAGGGACGCCCCGTCGTGGCGGACTTCGGCATCGCCCTCGCGGTGAGCGTGGCCGCGGGCGGACGGATGACCGAGACCGGGCTCTCGCTGGGCACGCCGCACTACATGAGCCCCGAGCAGGCGACGGCGGAGAAGCAGATCACGCACCGCACGGACGTCTACTCGCTGGGGTGCGTGCTCTACGAGATGTTGACGGGCGACCCGCCGCACACCGGCTCCTCGGCCCAGGCCATCATCCTCAAGATCGTGGCCGAGGAGGCGCCCCCGGTCGACCGGCTCCGGAAGACCGTGCCCGCGAACGTGGTCGCCGCCGTGGGCAAGGCATTGCAGAAGCTGCCGGCCGACCGGTTCGAGAGCGCGGAGGCGTTCGCGAGCGCGCTCCGGGATCCGCGGTTCACGACCGCCACCGTGGCGGCTCCCGGGGCGGGCGTTCCCGCGGCCGATTCACGTTGGCGACGTCGCTTCTTCGCCGCGACGGCCGCGGCGGCTCTCCTGCTGGCCGCCACGATCCTGGCGCTCCTGCGTCCCGGAGCGCCCGGCCCGGTCTCGCGTCAGCGCATCACGTTGTGGGACGGCGACCTCCCGTCCGGCCTGATGATGCTCCAGCGCAACGCGGCCATCGTCCCCGACGGGTCGGCCATCGTCCACCGCGCGGTGGTCGGCGACCAGGTCCAGCTCGTCCGCAAGCCCAGGGAGGAGGTCTCGGCGGTTCCCATCGCCGGAACGGAGGGCGCCGTCGGTCCCTTCTTCTCGCCGGACGGCGCCTGGCTGGCCTTCTTCGCGGACGGGAGCCTGCGCAAGGTGCCGGCCGCGGGCGGGGCGCCGCTCACGCTGGCCGACTCCGTGCGGATGGACAATCCCGGGGGCGCGTGGCTGGAAAACGGCACGGTGTATTTCGTGGGATTCCCCTACGATCTACGCCGCGTCGACGCGGACGGAGGAGACGTAGAGGTCGTCGCGTCGTTGGTGGCGCAGCAGCGCGGGGTGGTGACTCCGTGGCCCCTCCCCGAGGGTCGCGGGGTGCTGTTCAGCGCCTCCACGTTGACGGCCACCGAGATCGACGGCTACGTCTACGACCCCCGGAGCGACACGGTGCGTCTCGTGGTTCCGGGCGGGATCGGCCTCTGGTACGCCGAGGGGCGTCTCCTCTACAGCAGCTGGGAGGGCGGCCTGTTCGCCGCGCCCTTCGACCTGGAGCGGCTCGAGGTCACCGGCCCCGGGGTCCCGGTGCTGGACGGCCTGCTCCCACCCGAGCTGACCTTCTCCCGGGAAGGCACGGCGCTCTACGTGGTGGGCGAGCCCGGATCGGGCCTCGTGGCCGAGCTGGTCTGGGTCGACCGCGCCGGGCGTGCGGAGCCAGTCCAGGAAGGCTGGACGTTCCGGGCCGGTGACGCCAACTGGGGCATGGCGCTCTCGCCCGACGGATCCCGGATCGCGCTGAGGATCGCCGAGGACCGGAGTCTGGCGACCGACATCTGGATCAAGCCCCTCCCCGACGGCCCCCTCTCGCGTCTGACGTTCGGCGAGGGGGACGAGCGTATGCCGCGCTGGTCCCCCGACGGACGGTTCGTGACGTTCCTCGCCTCGGGCGAAGGCCGGTCGCTGGACCTCGTGCGGAAGCCCTCGGATGGCGCGGGCGACGGGTACGAGGTGCTGCTCGACCACGAGCGGCCGCTGGCGCAGGGATTCTACGGGCCCGCCGGCGAGTGGCTCATCCTGCGGCCGTTCGGGGGGAGCGGTCGCGACATCCTCGGCTTCCGACCGGGTCGGGACAGCGTGCCGGTGCCGCTGGTCGCCACCGAGCACGAGGAGCAGGCCCCGGCGGTGTCCCCCGACGGCCGTTGGCTGGCGTACCTGTCCGACGAGACCGGGAGGAACGAGGTGTTCGTCCGGCCGTTTCCCGACACGGAGGGCGGGAAGTGGCAGGTGTCGGACGGCGGCGCGTACGCGCCGCTCTGGTCCCAGGACGGAACCGAGCTCTTCTACGTGAACACCGACCGCCAGATGGTAGCCCTGCGCGTCGATCCGGGCCCCTCGTTCGCCCCGGGCGAGCGCCGCGCGCTCTTCACGTTGCCGCCCGGTTGCGTAGTCTCCGTCGTGCAGGGGTACTACGACATCACTCCGGACGACCAGCGCTTCCTCATGCGTCGGAGCGTCGAGGCGGGAGCAGAGCCCGAGCAGGTCGACACCCGGCAGCTCATCCTGGTGCAGAACTGGTTCGAGGAGCTGAAGGAGCGGGTCGGGAGGTAGACGGCCCACCGACCGCCCCACGCGACCGCAGGTCGCGACCGCCCCCAGGAGCCCCGGAGTCGCCACCGCCGACCCCCCCACCGACCCCACCGGCCCCCGACCACTCCGACCCACCACCGTGCCGAGGGGCGACCGAGGGGCGCCGCGCGCGGCGCGGTCGGGGGGCGCCCCGACCTCCCACCCGTAAGGCAGAGTGCCAGGACGTGGGCCGGGCCCGCGTCACCGAGCGAAGTCGACGGTGCGGGTCTCCCGCACCACCACCACCTTGATCTGACCGGGGTACTGCAGCTCGTCCTCGATCTTCCGGGCGACGGCCTCGGAGATCTGGGCCATCTCGGCGTCGCTCACCTTCTCCGGCTCGACCATGACGCGCAGCTCTCGTCCGGCCTGGATGGCGAAGCAGCGCTCGACGCCCTCGTGCTCCATGGCGATCTCCTCGAGCTTCTCGAGGCGCTTCACGTATCCCTCGAACATCTCGCGTCGGGCGCCGGGACGGGAGCCGCTGATCGCGTCGGCGGCCGTGACCAGGAAGGTCTCGGGAAAGAAGTGGGGCTCCTCGTCGTGGTGGGCCCGGACGGCGTTGAGCACCAGCTCCGTCTCGCCGTGCTTCTTGCACAGCCGGTATCCCAGCTCGACGTGCGTACCCTCGTGCTCGTGGGTCATCCCCTTGCCGACGTCGTGCAGCAGGCCGGCCCGCTTCACGCCCTGGACGTCGAGCTCCATCTCGGCCGCCATGTTGCCGGCCAGGATGGCGACCTCCCGCGCGTGCTGGAGCTGATTCTGCCCGTACGAGGTGCGGAACTTCAGGCGGCCGAGCGTCTTCACGATCTCGGGATGGACGTTGTGGATGCCGAGGTCGTAGAGCACCTCCTCGGCGGCCTCCACCATGGAGTCGTCCACCTCCTTGCGGGCCTTCTCCACCATCTCCTCGATGCGCCCGGGGTGGATGCGGCCGTCCTCGATGAGGCGCTCGAGGGCGATGCGCGCCACCTCGCGGCGGACCGGGTCGAAGCCGCTCAGCACGACCGCCTCGGGCGTGTCGTCGATGATGACGTCGATGCCCGTGGCCTGCTCGAACGCCCGGATGTTCCGCCCTTCGCGTCCGATGATCCGACCCTTCATCTCGTCCGAGGGGAGCTGGACGACCGAGACGGTCATCTCGGCCGTCTCGTCTGCCGCCATCCGCTGGATGGCGAGGGCGAGGATCTTCTTCCCCTCCCGCTCCGCGTTGCGCTGGGCCTCCTCGCGGATCTCCCGGAGGGTGTTGGCCGCCTCGGCCTCGGCCTCCTTGCGCATGTCGTCGACGAGCTTGTGCCTCGCCTCGTCGGCGCTCATACCGGCGAGCTCCTCCAGCCTCCGACGAGCCTCGGTCTGCAGCTGCTCGAGCTCCCGGTGCCGGGTGTCCAGGTCGCGCTCGCGCCCTTCGAGGTCTCGGGCGCGCTTCTCCTGGCCGGCCTCACGGTCGTCGAGGTTCTCCGAGCGGTGATCGAGCTTCTCGGAGCGCTCGACCAGCCGGCGTTCGAGTCGCTCGGCCTCCTCGCGGCGTCGTGACTCCTCCCGCTCCCATTCCTCCCGGAGCCGGATCGACTCTTCCTTGCCCTCCAGCTCGCCGGAGCGGCGGAGGTTCCCGGCCTCTTCACGGGCCTGGGTGAGGATTCGTGATGCTTCGTCCTGCGCGGCGGCCCGTTGTTCCTCTCGACGGGTCCGCTCCCTTCTACGAGCGACGGCCGAGCCGATCACTGCGCCGACCAGGATGCCGACGACGGCCGCCAGCGCGATGGCAAGCGGGCCTTGCATGTATCCACTCCGAAAGACGGACGCGAGAACGCCCGACGGTGACAGCGTAGAGGGGGCGGCGTGCGAGGCGGCGCACACGGGCGGGCGAACGGAGCCCACCACGCGCACGACCGGGTGCAGGACCCCCCGTGAAAGTGTTGCTAGAATAGGATTTACGGGGAGACCCGCGCAAGCGGCCGGCGGCCTAGGTCGCCTTGCCCTCGGCTTCGGCCACCGCCATCCGGACCTCCAGCAACGTGTCGGGGGTCACCGAGATCGAGCTGATCCCGCACTCCACGAGGAAGGCGGGAATCTCGTTCGGGTAGTCCGACGGCGCCTGTCCACAGATGCCGATCTCCAGCCCGCGTCCCGTGAAGGCTCCCACCGCCTCCCGGATCAGCGACCTCACCGCCGGTGAGCGGGCGTCCACCTTGTGGGCGTACCGCTCCATGTCGTCCCGGCTGACGGCGTAGACCGTCTGCACCAGGTCGTTGGTGCCGATGGACCCCCCCGACAGCTCCATCGCCTCGACGAAGCTCTCCGCATCGACGACGTTGGAGGGCAGCTCCACCATCAGGAAGAGCGGCACCCCGGCCTGGGGAGAGAGCCCGCGCTGGTCGAGGAGCTCGACCACGGCCGCCCCCTCCTGGGGGCTCCGGCAGAAGGGGACCATGAGCTGGAGGTTGTCCAGCCCGATCTCCTGCCGGACGGCGCGGAGCGCGTCGGTCTCCATGTCGAAGGCCGGCAGGAAGACCTCGTCGATATACCGCGACGCCCCCCGCCAGGCGATCATGGGATTCTCCTCCCGGGGCTCGAAGAGACGGCCGCCCAGGAGGTCGCGGTACTCGTTGGACTTCAGGTCGCTGAGCCTCACCAGCACGGGCCGCGGGTGGAAGGCGGCGCAGATGAGCGCCGTCCCGTACTTGACCTGGTCCACGAAGAACTGGCGCCGGTCACCGTAGGCGGGCGTGCGCCGCTCGATGGCCTGGACCAGGTGCAGGAGCTCCTCGCGGTCGCCGTCCCCCTCGGCCTCGATGGCCTCGCGGAACGGCTCGAGCGGCTCGGCCAGCTTCCCGCCCCGGGCGTAGTCGAGGAGCTCCTCGTAGTAGAAGAGCGCCAGCGGGTGGACCCCCACCTGCGCCGTGAGGATGAACTCGAGCCGGGCCAGGCCCACGCCATCGGCGGGCAGCATGGCGTCGTGCAGCGCCTTCTCCGGGAAGCCCACGTTGAGCTTGACCTGGGTGTCGAGGGTGGGCAGCGACCCGAGGTCCACCCGCTCCACCTCGAAGGGGTGCTTCCCTCGCCAGACGACGCCGGTGTCCCCCTCGGCGCATGACCCGGTGACCTCGGTGAGCGGCTCGAGGATCTCGGTGGCGTGGTCCGCCCCGACGATGGCGGGGATCCCGAACTCGCGGGCCACGATGGCCGCGTGCGACGTCCTCCCGCCCTTCTCCGTCACGACGAGGGACGCCTCCCGCATCATGGGCTCCCAGTCGGGGGTCGTCAGCCCCGTCACCAGCACGTCCCCCGAGTCGAAGACACGCTCCTCGGGCGGGACGTCCTCGAGGTCCACTCCCTCGGAGATCTTCTTCCGCAGGTCGCGCTTCCGCTGGATGACCTCTTCGTAGCTGTGGTAGACGCGCACCCGTCCGGACGCGATCCGCGTCCCCACCGCCTGCCCCTTCAGAAGCACCTTCCCCTCGGCCTCGAGCCGCCCCGGGAGACCCGCCTCCATGCGGTACGTCTCCAGGACGTTGGAGCGCTCCTCGTGGGCGTGGACGGTCTCCGGGCGGGCCTGGACGATGAAGAGGTCGCCCGAGTAGCCGTCCTTGGCCCACTCGATGTCCATTGGCCGCCCGTAGTGCTCCTCGATGAGGACGCCCATGCGGGCCAGCCCCAGAGCCTCGTCCCGGGTGAGAGACCACTGGCGCCGGCGGCTCGCGTCGACGTCGACGCTCTCGGTGGCGGTCCCTCCCTGGCTGGCGTAGATGAGCTTGCGATCCTTGGCTCCCAGCCGCCGGTGCACGAGCGCCGGCCTCCCCCGGCGCACACCCTCCTTCCACACGAGGAACGAGTCCGGCGAGACGGAGCCCTGGACCACGAGCTCCCCGAGCCCGTAGGACGAGCTCACGTGAAGCACGTTCGGATTGCCCGAGTCGGGGTCGATGGTGAACATCACGCCGGACGTGGCGATGTCCGAGCGGACCATCTTCATGACGACGACGGAGACGGCCCCCGCGAGCGGGCTCATGTCGTTCTCGATCTGGTAACCCACCGCGCGCTCGGTGAACGCGCTCGCGGCACACCGGTGCCAGGCCTCCAGCACCTCGTCGTCGCCCCGGACGTTCAGGAAGGACTCGTACTGGCCGGCGAAGGAGGCCATGGTCGAGTCCTCCTGTGTGGCCGAAGACCGTACGGCCACGTCGACCTCCCGTCCGTACTGCCGGCAGAGCTCCCGGTAGCCCCCGACGACGTCGGCGGCCAGGGCTTCGGGGAGGGGTGTGGCCAGCACCAGCTTCCGGGCCACCGAGGCCCGAGGGTGGAGGTTCAGGTGCTCGGACGGATCGGCGTCCTCGAACAGCGACTCCAGGGCCGCTCGCAGCGTCCGGGAACGGAGCGCCCGGTTGAGCAGGCCGCCTTCGCCCTCCTCCGGCTGGACCGCGTCCCACGCGTCGGCGGGCACGGGGGACTCGAGGAACGCCCCGTACGCCAGCGCCGTCGTGGCGAAGCCGTTCGGGATCCGCACGCCCTTGGGCACGAGGTGGCGATACATCTCCCCGAGGGACGCGGCCTTCCCTCCAACCCGTTGCGTGTCCTCCCTCCCCACCGACTCGAACCAGAGGATGAGGGGCCGGTCCGGTCCGGGGACGGGGGACTCCGCGGTCGCGGCCCCGCTCCGCCCCGACTCCACCCCTCCGCCCCCGTCCGAAGGCCCCCCGGAGGAGACGTCCGACACGGCTTCGGACACGGGTGGGGCGTCCCCGGTGCTGTCGCCGGCGTCGGTCATGTCCCCTCGTCCCGGCTGTCGGAGGGAGGGGCGGAGCCCTCCCCGCCGTCGGTGTCGTCCAGGGCTTCGTCGATCTGCCGGACCAGCTCCTGGGCCCGGGAGCTGGTCTCGGACCGGACCCGGTCCAGCCGCTCCCGGGCCTGGAAGTACTCGTCCGTGATCGAGAGCGCCGCGAGGATCGCCGCCTTGTACCCCTCGATGAGGCCCGACCTGGAGCGGATCTCGGCGATCCTCTCGTCCACGAAGCGTGCGCAGCTCCGGGTGTACTCCGGCTCGGCGCTCGCCCGGATGGCGTGCTCCTCCCCGGCGATGCGGACGATCACCGACGACTTGCGTTCCTCTCCGGGGCTCATCGCTGGTCCTCCAGGAAGCGGATGCGCGCGAGAAGCCGCTCCACCGCTTCCCGGCCCTTCTGCAGGCGCTCCTTCATGTCCGCGTTCTCCTCCTGGAGGGCCTCGAGACGCTCCTTCATCGCCGCCGGGTCCTCCTCGCCCTCCTGGAAGCTCCACAGGAGCTCCTCGAGACCCGTGCACCGGGCCCGCTCGGACTGGAGCAGTCGCTCGAGATCTCCCACGCGCTCCAGCGTTCGATGCACGGCGGCCTCCAGCTCCCGCAGGGCCTCCGGCGCCGACGCGTCCAGGCTGTCATCCCCGGGGTTCGACACCCAGCTCGCTCCTCAGGTGGTCCACCACTCTCTTCGTCGCTCGATCCACGTCCTCGTCCGTGAGGGTACGTTCCCGGGACTGGAAGCGCATCCTCCAGGCGAGCGACCGCAGGCCTGCTGCGACCCCCTCGCCCACATACCGGTCGAACAGCACGACCTCCTCCAGGTGGTCTCCCGCCGCGGCCAGGATGGCGTCTCTCACCCGGGCCGCCGGCACCGTCCGGGGCACGAGCAGCGCCAGGTCCCTGTCCACTCCCGGGAAGGGCGGAAGGGGCCGGTGGCGCGGGGTCGGCGGCTCCGCGGGCTCGGCCGGGAGCACCACCTCCAGCCCGAACAGCGGGTCGGCCCAGGCCGGCGCGTCGACAGCCTCGTCCTCGAGGCGCCCCGCCCACCCCACGACCGTCCCGCCGGGCTCCCGCACCACGAAGCCCTCCCCAGGCACGAGCCCCTTCCCGGCGGGGGCGCCACCCTCCAGCCACGCATCCGTGCGCGCCCGGGCCGCCACGTCCTCCAGGAGGCCCTTGAGGTGCCAGATGTCGAACGCGCGCTCCTCCCGCGACCAGTGCACGGGAGCCGAGCGCCCGGTGACGACGGCCGCCAGCCGGGGCTCCTCGTCGGGCGCCGACCCCTCTCCGGTCCCGTGGAAGGCCGTGCCGAGCTCGAAGAGCCGAACGTCCCGCACGCCCCGGGACCAGTTGTGCTCCACCCGGCGGACCAGGGACGGAAGCAGCTCGCGACGGAGGTGGTCCTCCTCCTTCGAGACCGGGTTCAGGACCCGGACGTCCCCGTCGGACGCCGGCACGAACGCAGGCGTCTGGGACTCGAAGAGCCCCCGCCCCACCAGGAGGTCTCGGAGGCCGTCCTCCAGGCGGAAGAGGGGGTGGTCGGGAACGGTGCCCGGCCGGTACTCCCCCAGCTCGTCGGGGAAGGCGTCGTAGCCCCACGTGCGGGCCACCTCTTCGATGAGATCCACCTCACGGGTCACGTCGTAGTCACGCCACCCGGGGACCGTGACGTCGAGCAACCCCCCCGGGGCGCCTTCGACCTCGAACCCCAGCGGCGTGAGCAGCCCGGCGATCTGCTCGGGGTCGAAGGGAACGCCGAGCACGTGCTCGACCCGCCCCGGCCGGAGGCGTACCGTACGCGCCGTCCACGGCCGCGGACAGCAGTCGGCCACTTCCGGCTCGAGCTCTCCTCCCGCCGTGGCCAGGATGATCTCCACGGCCCGTCGGACCGCGTCCACCATGCCCGAAGGATCCACGCCCCGCTCGAACCGGTAGCTCGCGTCGGTGGAGATGCCCAGCGCCCGCCGCGTGCCCCGGATGCTGGCCGGGTCGAAGAGGGCACACTCCAGAAGCACGTCGGTGGTCTCCTCCGTCACCTCCGAGTCGAGTCCTCCCATGACGCCGGCCACCGCCACCGGCCCGGCGGCGTCGCAGATCATGAGCATGTCCGGCCCGAGGCGGCGCTCCTCGTCGTCCAGCGTCGTGAAGGAGGTCTCCCCGGGGCGGGCCCGCCGCACCACGATCGTGTGGTCCGTGAGCCTGTCCAGGTCGAAGGCGTGGAGCGGCTGGCCAC
>JASFUL010000146.1:0-10540 GCA_050050315.1 Gemmatimonadota bacterium | reverse complement strand
CTCCGCCCCGGAGCGAGCGCCCGCACGACGCCGGCGCCGGGGCGGAGGCGGCACAGGGTCCATCCCACGATCCCTCCTGTCCGTTCTGCCCAGGCAACGAGGACCAGCTCGCCGCGATCCTCTCCGAGACGCCGGGCGACGACGGGGGGTGGGCCACCCGGGTCGTCCCGAACCGCTACCCGGCCTTCACCAACGATCCTACCCGGGGCGAGTGGGTCGACGCGTACATGGCCGCCGCCGGGTCGGGCGTCGGGAAGTGTCTCCGGCTGGGCTCCGACGTGCCGGTGGTGCTCGCCGACCCGCTCCCGGCGGTCGGGTACCAGGAAGTGATCATCGACACGCCCCGGCACGACCGCGATCTCACCGACATGGAGCCCGACGAGCTGGGAAGGGTCCTCTCGACCTACCACGCCCGGTACGTGTCGGTGTCCGAGTCCGCCCCGGCGTGTCGGGTCTTCCTCTTCCGGAACCGGGGGCGCGAAGCGGGCACGTCCCTCGTCCACCCCCACGCGCAGCTCATCGCCACCGCCGTCGTGCCGCCCGAGATCCGGGTGCGTGAGATCCGCGCGCTCGGCTACTACGGCGATCACGGTCGCTGCCTGGTGTGCGCGCTTCCCGACATCGAGCCGGCGTGGTCCGAGCGGACCGTCGCGCGCAGCGTGCGCTTCACGGCCTTCGTGCCGTGGGCGGCCGAGACCCCGTTCGAGGTGTGGATCGTGCCGCGGAAGCACCAGGCGGAGTTCGGCCAGGCGACCCGGGAGGACCTCCACGACCTGGCGGGCATCCTCTCGGAGGTGCTCGGGAAGCTCAGGGATCGGGCGGGGGATCCTCCGCTCAACCTGATCGTCCACTCGCCCCGCCGGAGCCGTTCCGGCTCGAAGGCCTTCCACTGGACGATCCAGCTGCGACCCCGGGCGAGCCAGCTCGCGGGCTTCGAGCTGGCGAGCGGGATCCTGATCAACGCCTCCTCGCCGGTCCAGGACGCGAGGACGCTGCGGGGAGAGGGGTAGGGGAACAACGCGCCGCCGCCGGGGGACACCCCCGGGAGTCGACCCCGGCCCCGCGACGGAACCGTGAAAGCCCTGCGTGACGACCTGGACCTGGACGTCTTCTTCCGCCGCGTGGCGGCAGCCTCCGCCCGGGTTCTCCTCCTGGACTACGACGGCACGCTGGCGCCCTTCCGGGAGGAGCGTGACCAGGCCGTCCCGTACCCCGGGGTCCGCGAGGCCGTGCGAGCCCACCTCGAGGACGGACGCTCCCGGGTGGTCGTCGTGAGCGGCCGGGCCATCGAGGCCCTGCGGCCGCTCCTGGGGATCGAACCACCTCCGGAGATCTGGGGCAACCACGGGTGGGAGCGCTGGGTCCCGGGCCGGGGCCTCGAGCGCACCGATCCGGGTGAGGCGGCCCGCCGGGGCCTCCGGCGGGGCCGGCAGGGGGCGGAGGACGCGGTGCCGGGCGACCGGGTCGAGCTGAAGCCGGTCTCGGTCGCCGTCCACACCCGCGGTCTGGGCGAGGAGGAAGCCGAGGCGCTCCTCCGGCCGGTCCGTGGGGCGTGGGAGCCGATCGCCCGGGCGGCGGGGCTGGAGCTCCACGCCTTCGACGGGGGCCTGGAGCTGCGCGTGCCGGGCCGGGACAAGGGCACGGCCGTGCGGGCCATCCTGGACGCCGAGCCGGAGGACGCCGTGGTCGCCTACCTCGGCGACGACCGCACCGACGAGGACGCGTTCGAGGTCCTCGGGGCGTTGGGCGACCGGGCACTGCGGGTCCTGGTCCGCCCCGAGCTCCGCGACACCGCCGCCGACCTCTGGATCCGTCCGCCCGGCGAGCTCGTGGCCCTTCTCGACCGGTGGCGCGCGGCCACCGGGGACTGAACCGACCCGAGGAGAAGGATGGACAGCGCCTTCTGGACCGAACGGCTCTTCTGGGAGAACACGCCCCTCCAGTGGCTCAGCGCCGCCGGCGTGGCCCTGCTCGTCGTCGTGGGCCTCCAGCTCGTCATCACCCTGCTCGTACGACGGTCCAGGGGCCTGGCCGCCCGGACGGGCAGCCAGATCGACGACCTGCTGGTGGATCTGCTCAGTCGGACGAAGGTGCTCTTCGTGATCCTGGTGGCGCTGTGGGTCGCGGGGCGGGCCCTCTCGCTCACGCCGGGCGCACGGGACGCCCTCCGGTCGCTGCTGGTCCTCGGATTCCTGCTCCAGGTGGGGTTCTGGGGGACGGCGTTCATACGCTACGGCCTGGAGCGCTACCGACGGAAGCAGCTGGAGGTGGACCCGGGCGGGGCCATGGCGCTGGGGGCGCTCCACTTCCTGGCGCAGGCCGTGCTCTGGACCATGGTGGTCCTGACGGCGCTGGCCAACCTCGGCGTGGACATCACCGCCTTCGTGGCCTCCCTCGGGCTCGGCGGGATCGCCGTGGCCCTGGCCCTCCAGAACGTCCTCAGCGACCTGTTCGCCTCCCTCTCCATCGTGCTCGACAAGCCCTTCGTCATCGGTGACTTCATCATCGTGGGCGACATGATGGGGACCGTGGAGAACGTCGGGCTCAAGACCACGCGGGTCCGTTCCCTGTCCGGCGAGCAGCTCGTCTTCTCGAACTCCGATCTCCTGAGCAGCCGGATCCGCAACTACAAGCGGATGCAGGAGCGTCGGGCCGTGTTCTCGTTCGGCGTGGTCTACGGCACCCCGGCGGAGAAGCTGGAGCGGATTCCGGAGATCGTGCGCGAGGCCATCGAGGCGCGGGAGAACACGCGCTTCGACCGTTCGCATTTCAAGGAGTACGGGGCGTCGAGCCTCGACTTCGAGACCGTCTACTACATGACCGTCCCGGACTTCAACGCGTACATGGACACGCAGCAGGCCATCAACCTGAGGCTCTACGAGGCGTTCCGGGAACAGGGCATCGACTTCGCGTTCCCGACCCGGACCGTCCACCTCGACCGTGGCGCCGACGGGTCCCCCCTCTTCCACGATCCAGGAGGAGCGACGAGATGAGCCCCGCCAAGCTCGACGCCACCCACCCGAGGCGGCTCGTGGTCGCGTCGAATCGCCTCCCGGTCGTCCTCACGGAGGAGGGGAAGGGAGACTGGAGGCTGGAGCGGGGCTCCGGCGGCCTGGTCACGGCGCTGGAGCCGGTCCTCCGGGAGCGGGGGGGAGTGTGGATCGGCTGGCCCGGGATCGAGAAGGGTCGGATCCCCGACCTCGACTCGGTGCTGGACGACGCCACGACGGGCGTGGGGTACGCCGTCCGGGGCGTGAGCCTCACCGCCACGGAGCGCGACGACTTCTATCTGGGCTTCTCCAACCAGGTGATCTGGCCGCTCTTCCACGACCTGCTGTCGCAGTGCAACTTCGACCCCCGCTTCTGGCACACGTACGAGCGGGTCAACTCGAAGTTCGCCGCGGCGATCGCCGACGAGGCGCGGACCGGGGACTTCGTCTGGATCCACGACTACCACCTCATGGCCGTGGCGCGGGAGCTCCGGGACGGCGGCTTCCCGCACACCCTCGGCTTCTTCCTCCACATCCCCTTCCCGCCGCTGGACCTCTTCGTCACCCTCCCGTGGCGCTTCGAGATCCTCTCCTCCTTGCTGGCCTTCGACCTCCTCGGCTTCCAGTCGTCACGGGACAGGAAGAACTTCCTGGCCTGCGTGGAGCGGCTCGTCCCCGAGGCCACGCTCGAGGACGGCCTCGAGGAGCGCGTGGTGCGCATCGGGACCGACGAGCGCACCGTGAAGGCCGGTGTCTTCCCCGTGTCGATCGACTTCCGGGACTTCGCGGGCACGGCGGCCTCGGATCCGGTCAGCGAGCGCGTGGCGGGGCTTCGCTCGGAGTTCCCCGGAAGGATGGTCTTCCTGGGCGTCGACCGGCTGGACTACTCCAAGGGCATCCCCCACAAGCTCCAGGGTTACCGGCTGGCCCTCGAGCGCTATCCGGACCTGCGTGAACGGGTCACGCTGACCCAGCTCGTCGTGCCCAGCCGGGAGGACATCCCCGAGTACTACCAGCTGAAGGAGGAGATCGAGCGCCTCGTCGGTCGCATCCAGGGCGAATACACACGCTCGGGATGGGTCCCCATCCACTACCAGTACGGCCGCTGGGACCGCACGGAGCTGATCGCCCACTACCGCCACGCCGGAGCGGCGCTGGTGACCCCCCTCAAGGACGGGATGAACCTGGTGGCCAAGGAGTACTGCGCCTGCAGCCTGGAGGGGAAGGGGGTGCTGATCCTCTCGGAGTACGCGGGCGCCACCGCCCAGCTCCAGAACGAGGCGATCCTCGTGAACCCCCACGACGTGGAGGGGGTCGCGGACGCCATCCACCAGGCGTTCACCATGCCGGCCGACGAACGGACGCGACGCATGGAGGCGCTCCGCGGGAAGATCAAGGCGACCGACATCGACTGGTGGGTCGAGACCTTCCTCGAGGCGGCGGCCGACGAGGACCTGGGCGAGGACAGCACGGTGCAGACGTACCGGCCGGTCCACCGGGAGCGGCCGTAGGGCCCGGACGCCCCGTCCCGCTCAGCCGAGCGAGATCCTCCCCCGGACGGACGACACCGAGAGGGGCTCGCCGGAACGGATCAGCGCCCGCGCCTGCTTGAGCTTGCCCCACACGTTCCAGAGCAGCACCCCCCGGAGGCGGCCGTCGTCGAGGTAGTACAGCACGCCCTTCCGGAACTCGTCCGCCCAGTCCTCCACGACCTGGAGGGAGGGGTCGAGCTCGCCCACGGCCTCGTACCCGAGGTCGAACAGGTCCGAGTAGAAGAAGGGGATCCGGTCGTACTCCTCGTCGGCGCCCGCCATGGCCCGACCCGCGTGAAGCCCGGTCGACAGCGCCTGATCCTCGTGCTCGAAGCGCATGCGCTTGCCCAGGGGAGGGCACCACACCGCCGCCGCGTCCCCCGCCGCGTACACGTCCTCGGCGCTGGTGCGCATGTGGGCGTCGACGATGATCCCGCCCCCCGCCTCCTCGTCCACCACGTCGAGGCCGGCCGTATCCGCCAGCACGTCGTTCGGTCGGATCCCGATGCCGGCCACCACGCCGTCCGCGCGCAACGTCTGGGTGCTCTCCTCGTCGGTGGCGACGAGGAGGAAGCGGGCGCTCCTGCGAACCGACGCCACGCCGACCCCCGGTCGGACGTCGACCCCCCGTTCCCGGTAGTAGGACGTGAGGAAGTCGGAGAGGGACGGAGGGAAGACCCCCCGGCAGATCCCCTCCTCCGGGAAGAGCATGGTGACGTCCTTCCCCTGCAGCGCGAGGGCAGCGGCCAGCTCCGAGCCGATGAAGCTCCCGCCCACGACGACGAACGACTCCTCCTCCCGCGCCATCTTCCTCAGCCGCCGGTAGTCCTCCAGCGACCTGAAGTACATGACCTGGGGGGAAGCGTCCGCCAGCTTCACCGGCTCTCCGCCGGTGGCCAGGAGGAGCTTCTGGTACGTGTAGATCACCCCGCGGTCGCCCGTGACCGTGTGGTCGTCCGGGTCGATCCTGGTCACCCGCCGACCGACGTGGATGTCGACGCCCAGCTCCTCGGTGTCCCTCCAGATCGACGCTTCGTCGCCGTCCTTCCACAGCCCCTTGGAGAGCGGCGGGCGGGCGTAGGGAGGGTGTGGCTCCTCGGTGACGATGAGGATGCGTCCCTCCTCGTCCAGCTCGCGGATCCCGCGCACCGCGGCGTCGGCGGCCATACCGCCGCCCACGATCAGGTACTTGTGATGGGGCATGGTGGCACCCTCTCCATCGTGTCCAGGGGTTCTGGGATTCCGGCCGGGCCGGCGGTCGCTCCGGGCGCCGGCCCCGTCAGTCGGAGGCGCTTCCGTCGGGCGCGTGCTCCCGCGCCGGACGGAAGACCGCGTATTCGATCCGGCGCCCGCGCATGCGGGTGATCCGGAACTCGCCCCGCTCGACGGCGATGACGTCGCCCACGAGCCCGATGCGGCTCAGCCGTCCGAAGAGGTAGCCCCCGAGCGTGTCGTGTTGGTCCCCGGGTAGCTCCAGCCCGAGGCGCTCGTTGACCTCCCGGAGGGGCGCGCCACCCCAGACCCGCACGTCGCCCCCGTCCAGGGGCTGGAAGTCCACGGGCTCGTCGGCCTCGTGCTCGTCCTGGATCTCGCCGATGATCTCCTCGATGAGGTCCTCGAGCGTGACCAGACCCGCGGTGCCGCCGAACTCGTCCACCACGATCGCCATCTTGTTCCGCTGGATCCGCATCTCGGGGATCAGGTCCTCGACGGGCTTGGACGAGGGGGCGAAGTGGACCGGCCGGACGATCTCCCGGATCCGCTCCACGCCGTCCCGGTGGGCCTGCCAGAGATCGCGAGCCAGGAGGATGCCCACGATGCGGTCCAGGTTCTCCTCGTACACCGGCAGACGCAGGTGCCCCTCGTCCAGCATGAGGTCGATGGCCTCCTGCACCGTGGCGTCGATGGGGACGGCGATCATGTCGGTGCGTGGCGTCATCACCTCGCCCACGCCCACCTCGTCCAGCCGGATGACGTTCGACACGACCCGCCACTCGTCCTCGTCCAGGGTGCCTTCCCGGCGCCCGATCTCGGCGAGGACCTCCAGCTCCGCCCGGCTGATGGTGGGTCGGTCGCCTCGTGGCGTGATCAGGCGGTTGAACCCGGCCAGCGGCACCACGAACGGCTTCATGCCCACGATCATGCCCCGGAGGACGTACGCGGCCGGAAGGGACAGGCTCTGCCAGTAGGTCGCCCCCAGCGTCTTCGGCAGGATCTCGCTGAAGAGCAGGATGACCAGGGTCAGGACCGCCGAGAAGACGGCGACCCACTGGTCGCCGAAGACCTCGTACGCGAGGGCCCCGCCGACGGCCGCGCCCACGGTGTGCGCGATGGTGTTGGCCGTGAGGATCGCGGCGATGGGCTCGTCGATCTTGCCCTGCATGCGCTCCATCCACGCGCCGGCACGGGCGTCGCGCTCCTTCAGAACGGCCGTATACGAGTGCGTGACCGAGAGCAGGACCGCCTCGAGGACCGAGCAGAGGAAGGAGATGGAGAGGGAGATCCCCACGACCCAGAGCAGCGTCGCCATAGCGCGGGATTATCGGAGGAGGGTGTCGGAGGAACAAGGGAGAAGCGCTCCTCGCCCCTGACTCCCCCGGACCGTGGACCTATCTTCCTCGTCGGACAGGCACTCGGTCCTCACGGGGGGCCCATGCGTGACGTTTCGACCCCATCGCAGATCCATCTGATCACCGTCGCCCGTGAGTTCGGGAGCGGAGGCAGTGATCTGGCCGGAGCCGTCGGCCGACGCCTCGGCTGGACGGTGCTCCACGACCGCGAGGTGGTCCGGAGGGTGGCCGCCCGCCTCGGCGCCCCGGAGCGGGACGTCGAGGCCAGCGACGAGCACGTGGCGACCCTGGCGGAGCGCCTGGGCGCGTCCCTCGCGGGGGCGTTTCCCGAGGTCGTCCTCCCACCGAGCGCCCCGAGCGTCGACGTCGACCGTGTGGCCGACGCGGCGGTCACGGTCCTCCTCGAAGCCGCGGTCGAGCCCGACGTGATCGTCGTCGGCCACGGTGGCATGTGCCTCTTCGCCGACCGGGGCGACTCCCTGCACGTGCGGGTGGTCGCGTCCCTGGAGCACCGGGTGGCCGAGGTGGTCCGGAGGCTGGAGATGTCGGACGAGGCCGCGAGGGAGGAGATCCACGCCCGGGACGTGGACCGCAGGGGGTACATCCGACGTCGCTACGGTCCCGAGTGGGACGACCCCACCCTCTACCACCTCGTGATCAACATCGAGAGGGTGGGGCCCGACTCCGCAGCGGCCATGGTCGCGACCCTCGTGGAGCGTTCGCGCTCCCCGCGCTGAGCCCACGACCTCGAAGATCGTCCGGTCAGCCTTCGAGGGCCGCGTCGAGCTCGATGGGCACCGCCGCCAGAGCCTTGGACACCGGGCAGCCCTTCTTCGCCTCCTCGGCGTGCTCGAGGAAGTGGTCCTCCTCGATGTCTCCCACCGTCGCCCGGCACACCAGCTGGATGCCCGTGATGGCGGCACCTCCCTCCTTCACCTCGAGCCTGACCTTCGCGGTCGCCCGGACGCTCCGCGGATCGTGACCGTGGCTGGCCAGGATATTGGAGAGCGCCATGGCGAAACAGGCCGCGTGGGCGGCGCCGACGAGTTCCTCCGGATTGGTCTGGTCCCCCTCCTCGAACCGGGAGGGGAAGTTGTACGGACCGTCCACGGCCCCGCTCTCGGTGCGGACGGACCCGGTCCCCTCCTTGAGGTTACCATTCCACTCGGCTCGGGCGGTACGAACGGGCATACGATCGGCTCCTGACGTCGGTGGTCGTGACTCGATGGCTTCGTCGCCCTCGACCGCCACGAGCGGCCGGAGCGCTGGAACGGTACCCGGGCCCACGCCCTCGGTTTCGGGCTCGCTCGACCCTGGCTCCGAGCCCGCCGGTCATCCAACTTCGTTCAACCCGGACCCGTGCAGGACGACGAGCGACCTCGATGACGAGCGACGACGACCCCCGCGGCTCGAAGGAGCCGCCCTCGCCCATCCGCAGCGACGAGCGACTGGACCCCGACGTCTTCCATCTCCCGGTGGAGAAGATGAGGTCCGGATACTACAGCGATAAGTACTTCGTGCGTGCGCGGGAGGTGCTCCTCGGCGCCGGACGCGACCCCGTGGTCACCATGCAGGTCTTCCAGAAGCGCCACGCCTGGGTCGCGGGCACCGACGAGGCCGTGGCCATCCTCAAGCTCTGCCTCACCGACGGGTACCGATGGGAAGACCTGGAGGTGCTCTCGCTCCGGGACGGGGATCGGGTCGAGCCCTTCGAGACGGTCATGCACATCACCGGCCCGTACGTGGCCTTCGCCCACCTCGAGACCCTCTACCTGGGGGTGCTGGGCCGGCGTACGCGCATCGCGACCAACACGCGCGAGGTGGTCGAGGCGGCGTGGCCCAGGAGCGTGCTCTTCTTCCCGGCCCGCCACGATCACTGGATGGTCCAGACGGGCGACGGCTGGGCGGCCCACGTGGCCGGGGCCATCGGAGTGTCCACCGACGCCCAGGCGTCGTGGTGGGGTTCGGAGGGGCTGGGCACGGTGCCCCACGCCCTCATCGCCGCGTTCGACGGCGACACCGTCGCGGCGACCGGGGCGTTCGCGCGGCAGATGCCCGACGACGTCAACGTCATCAGCCTCGTGGACTTCGACAACGACTGCGTGGGCACGTCCCTGGCCGTGGCCGAGGCGCTGGGCGACCGCCTGTGGGGCGTCCGGCTGGACACCGGCGCGAACATGGTGGACCGGACGCTCATGGAGGGGATGCGCCGGTGGGACGACTTCGACCCCCGGGGGGTGAACGCCGAGCTCGTCCGGAGGGTCCGGACCGCGCTGGACGACCGGGGCTTCGAGCACGTCCGCCTCGTCGCGTCGGGCGGCTTCGACGCGGCCAAGATCCGGCGCTTCCAGCGGGAGGGCGTCCCCGTCGACTCCTACGGTGTGGGGTCGGCCCTCATGCAGGGCGCCTGGGACTACACGGCGGACGTGGTCCGGGTCGAAGGACGACCCCTGGCCAAGGCCGGACGCAGCTACCGGCCGAACCCCCGGATGGGGCGCGTGGAGTAGCCGAGCCCGACAGGAGGGGACGCACGACGGCCGCGGGGCTCCGGCCCGCGGGCCGGAGCCCCGCTCGATGGCGTCCGGCGGTGGACGCCGAGGTCAGATCAGGTCAGGTCGGCCTTCCTCCGCCGCGCCACGAGAGCCAGTCCGAGCAGGCCCGTCCCGAGCAGGATGAGCGTGGCCGGCTCCGGAACCACCGACGAGGACGACAGGAACAGCGACCCGTGCGACAGGGCCTGGGGCCGCCCGGACGCGTTGAGGGCCACCCCGCCCGTTTCGACGTACAGCGACGTCCAGCTCTCGCCGCCGGTGTCGAACTGGTAGAGGCTGAACCTTCCGTCCGCTTTCAGCGCGAGCCCGAAGAGCCCGCTGACAGGAACGTCGAAGGCGAGGGTCCCCGCCGTCATCTCCGCGTCGAACGCACCGAACGGTCCGTCTTCACCCCCGCCCCCGTCCGTGCTGCCCATGTACATGGGGTCGAAGCCCCACTCGCTGGCCATGAAGGCCAGCACGTCGGGGACGTTGACGCCCGTGTCCGTGCCGAGGAAGGCACCGGCACAGCGGACGTACGAGACCGGATTGTCGCTGGACGTGGCGGTCGAGGAGAGGAACCCTTCGAAGGCCGTGCACGAGGGGCCCGGCGCGAGCTCGAGCTGGGCCTGGGCGCTCGTCGCGGCGGCCATGCTCGACACGGCAACGACGACCCCGAGCTCGAGAAATCTTCTCATGGTCACATCTCTTGACTGAATGATGGTCAACTACCAACCACCGTCAATCAAATGCAGGAGGTGCGCCAGGACCGGTCGGGGTTCGCCGGGGGTGAGAGCTGGCGGAATCAGGCCATTCCCGGCGGCGCCGCCGACATCCTGGGAACGCTGGATGCGACAGGATTCCGACACCTGCTGCTCCGCTGCCACAGGATCGAGCCACGAGTGTCGAGGGCCCCG
>JASFUL010000145.1:0-10555 GCA_050050315.1 Gemmatimonadota bacterium | reverse complement strand
GCAGGGCCGGAAGACCCGGATCCGGACCCGGGTCCCGAGCCCTGGCTCGCGAAGGTCGACGGGCCGCTCGTTGCGAAGCTGGAGGGCGAAGCCCCGGTCGCGGTCCTGATCCTCTCGCCGACGCAGCCCATGCTGGGGCCCGACGGACTGGAGGAGTTCATCGAGGCGAATGGAGGACGGCCCCGCCCGGAGCTGAGGCAGGAGATGCTGCGACTCCTGCGGGAGACGGCGGAGCGCGAGCAAGCCGACCTGCTCTCCGCCCTCGACGGGCGCTCCCGGTACCTGACGTCGCTGTGGCTGGTGAACGGCGTGGCCGGCGTCCTCCACCCGGACGTCGTCCGGGAGGTGGCGGCCCGGGAGGACGTGCGCTACGTGCTGGAGGCCGACGTGGCCCTGGCGGGCTTCGTGGACGCCGGGACGGTGACCGAGGTGGTGACGCACGACGGGGCTCGCTTCCGGCGATCCGGCCGACCCGTCGCGTGGTACCTCGACGAGCTCCACGTGCCCGAGGTCTGGGAAGAGTTGGACGTCACCGGCGAAGGGGTGGTCATCGCCCTCCTCGACAGCGGGATCGAGTACCGGCACAGCGACATCCGCAACCGGGTGTGGACCAACTCCGGCGAAGTGCCCAACAACGGCCAGGACGACGACGGGAATGGCCTGGTGGACGACTACTACGGAATGGACATGGCCGGCGGACGGGCCGAGGTCCTGCCGGTGAACCTCCACGGCGCCTACGTCTCGGGCATCCTCGTGGGCGACGGCACGGCGGGGACGGTCACCGGGGTCGCGCCGTCCGCCCGTGTCATGACCCTGAAGGCCGGAGCCACGGTGCCGAGCCTCCGGGCCCTGGAGTACGCGCTGTCCATGGGCGCGGACGTCGCCAACATGAGCTTCTCGATTCCGGACCTGGGCAACCTCCGGGCCGTGTGGAGACTGGCGGCGGACCACGCGGTGGCCGCCGGACTGGTCCTGGTCTCGGGCGCAGGCAACTTCGCCCAGACCCGGCCGGTGCCGGTCCAGCTCCGTACGCCCGAGGACATCCCGTCGGTGATCGCCGCCGGGGGCGTGGACCGGTCCCGGGCCAGGGCTCCCTTCAGCAGCGGGGGTCCGGTGGAGTGGACGAGCGTCCGGTACTACCGGGACCACGGGCTCCCCATGGGCCTCACAAAACCCGATGTCGCGGCGTTTCCCGGGCCCGGCTACACCGTGCTGGACCCGTCCGGCGGGTACGTCCCACCTTCGTCGGCGCCGGCGGGAAACTCCTTCTCGGGTCCCCAGGCCGCCGGCGTCGCCGCGCTGGTCCTGTCGGCGGCGCCGGAGCTCCCGGCCTGGGAGGTCGTGGAGGTCCTGGAGTCCACCGCGATCGACCTGGGCTCGGCCGGGAAGGACAACGAGACCGGCGCGGGCCTGCTGGACGCCCGAGCGGCCGTGGAAGAGGCGCTCCGCAGGGGTGGATGAGGCGGGTCGGCCCGGCCACGCGACCACGGGGCGGTGACCAGCCGCTCGTCTCCCGGGATCATCCCCTGGCACGTCACCGCGCGCTCCCGACCGGTACGAGGGAGCCGTCGGGCGTCAGTCGGAAGACCCGCTCTCGGGGCCCGCCCTCCTCGAATCGAGCGGTCACCGTATCGTGCTGGAGCCCGAAGCGGACGTACGCCCGTTCGCCCGGGCGCCGGGCGGTGTACTTCCACTTGCCTCCGTCGGGGAACCTGCCAACGCCCGTGGGTCGTCGGAACGTGTCGCGGCGGACGACGACGACGGCGCGGAACGACTCGCCGAGCCGGACGATCTGCTCCACGCTGACGCGGCTCTCCCGGGGGCCGTGGGTGGATCCGCTCGTGCCCCCCGACGGTTCGATCGGAGCCGCCAGCGGCGGCGTGGAAGGAGGCCCGCCACCCTCCCCCCGGGCAGCCCTGCATGTCCGAGACCGAGCGGCACCTCGAAACGAATCGGAGTCTCTGGGATGCCTGGACGGGCATCCACCGGAACTCCTCGTTCTATATCTCGAGGCCTTTCGAGGTGGCGCGTCGACGCTGAAGGAGATCGAGCTCGACCTCGTGGGCGACGTGCGAGGACTGGATCTCCTGCACCTCCAGTGTCACTTCGGCCTGGACAGCCTCTCCTGGGCGCGTCGAGGGGCGCGGGTGGTCGGTGTCGACTTCTCTCCCCGGGCCATCGACCTGGGCCGGGAGCTGGCGGCGGAGACCGAGTTGGAGGTGGAATTCCACTGCGAGGACGTGACGTCGTTGCCCGGCGCCTGGAACGACTGATTCGACCTGGTCTTCTCGTCGTACGGAGTGCTTCCCTGGCTCCCCGACCTCGCACCCTGGGCTTCGGGCATCGAGCGCGTGCTCCGACCGGGCGGCTCCTTCCACCTGGTGGAGTTCCACCCTCTCACGAACGTCCTCGACGACGACGGCCGCACGCTGACACACCCCTACTTCCACTCACCCCTTCCCAGCGAGTATCGACTGAGCGGCTCCTACGCCGACCGCTCGGCCGCGATCGAGCACGTGGCGTATGAGTGGGCGCACGGCCTGGCCGACGTCCACGGCGCTCTGACCGGGGCCGGCCTGACGGTTCGAGCGCTCCGGGAATACCCGTTCAGCCCGTACGGCTGCTTCGAATACCTGGGGGAGGTGGAACCCGGCCGCTGGAAGGTGCGGGGGGCCCCGGTGGACCTGCCGCTGGTCTTCGCGCTCGAGGCTACGAAGGCGAAGGGTGGGGCCGCGGAGTAGGACCGGGGGAGGGGATCAGCTCTCGCCGGCGAGCAGCTCCCGCTCCTCCTCCTCGGTCAGCCCCGCGTCGCCCACGTCCCGGCCGTCCTCGAGCAGCTCCCGGTCCTCCACCATCCTGGCCAGGGCCAGCGAACCGGAAGCCGCGATCGCGCCCCCCACCGTGAAGGGACCAAGGAGCGCGAGCGTGAACTTCCACAGAGGCACGCTGGGCGTCGCAAGACCGAGGAGCACCAGGGCAGCCGGAATCAGGCTCACGAGCATCCCGCCCACCGCACCCCATGCCGCGACCCCGGGAAGTGAGAGCTCGTCGAATCTGCGACGGCGTGCCGCCACCCCGAGGACCGCGGAGAAGGCCACGCCCCCGAAGAAGCCGGGATACGCCAGCGCCGCCGGCCAGATGTCGACCGCCGCTCCCAGCGGGTTCGGCCAGAGGTTGTGGATCAGCTCGATGGCCACCCCGGCGAGGAACCCGATGCCCGCCCACGTCAGGCCCATGCCCAGCGCCCCGCGGATGCGTTTCAGCCACTTCTTCATCGCTGTCTCATCGTCGGCTTCGAGTTCCGCTGCCGAGTCCGAGTCGGCGACCCGGCCGCGTCCGCACTTTATTAGGCAAAGTACATGAACCGACAGAGTTGGCAAGTGGGGAGGCGACCTGCCATCGGCACCCGGGGCGGATGAGGCTCGGCCGAAGTCGCCACCGCGGTCCGCGTGTGGGCCCCGCCTCGCGCGGAACGCGTGCGGCCTCCATCTTGAGCGGCTACGCGAGGGGAGTCGACGGCCCGGGACACCCGGGAGCGGAAGTTGGTGACCGCGCTGACGGACGGTGGTCGGGGAGGTGCGATGGCAAGCCCGGGGGAGGACCGGGCCGCCTGGGAGGCGGTCGCAGACTTCTGGCATGAGCGCATGGGAGAGGGAAACGACTTCGTGGATGTGCTCATCTGGCCCGTGGTCCGGGGGCTCCTGCCCGCACTTTCCGGCTCGCGGATCCTCGACGTGGGCTGCGGCAACGGGCTCTACGCGCGCAAGCTGGCAACGGAGGGGGCGAGCGTGCTCGCGATCGACTATTCGGAGCGAATGATCGCCCACGCGCGCGAAGCGACCGACGGGGGGAAGATCGAATACGCGGTGATGGACGCCACCGACGCGCAGAGCCTCGCCTCGTTGCCGGCCCACGGGTTCGACGCGGTACTCTCGACGATGGTGCTGATGGACATGTCGGACGTCCGGCCGCTCTTCCGGGTGATGCCCCGGGTGCTGAAGCCGGGGGGCTCCTTCGTCTTCGCGACGGCTCATCCGAGCTTCAATTCCCCCCACGCGAGACTCGAGGGCGAGTCCGACTCCCCGGCATGGATTCGCGTCGGGTCGTACCAGACTGCCAGCCGGGTGCCAGGCGTGGCGATCCGGGGTCAGCCCGTCGAGACGCCCTGCTTCCACCGGTCACTCGCCGACCTCCTTCGGCCGGCCTTCGAGGTCGGTCTCGTGCTCGACGCGGTCGAGGAGCGATCCTTCCCGGAGGATCATCCACAGGGCCCGAGGCCCGACTCCTGGGGAGGTCGGTTCCACGAGTTTCCGGCCGTCCTGATGGGTCGGGCCAGAGCGCCTGGGGGCCGTTAGCGGAGGATCCGCCTCTCCCATCTCGCGATTCGCTGCTGGGTCACCTTCGCCGCTCTCTGGATGAGGGGCGCGAGCAGCGCGAGGCCGACCAGAATGAAGAGATCGGCCGGGTTGAAGGTCAGCTGTGCCTGGGCGAGGGGAGCGGGGCCGTCGACCGGGATGGGGCCGACCGAGATGAAGTCCACGACGCCCCCGCGAAAGACGAGATCCATCGCGTTCCCGAGCCCCCCCGCCGCAATCAGCGCCGCGCCGCAACCGTGGCGTCGGCTCAACATTGCGGCGACGCGATAACACAGGAGCAAGAGAAGAGCCACGACCGCGACACGGGCCAGGGCGATGCCCCCCAGGAACATGAGACCGTGCCCCACCGAGAATGCGAACCCCTCGTTCCGGACCACTCCGATGGTCAACCCACCCAGCGGAAGGACCGCGTCCTCGAAGTGCTTGAGGGCCCAGGACTTACCGGCCCAGTCGACGAGGAACGCGGCGAAGGTCAGCATCATCATCAGACGCGCGACCTCGTGCCTCAGGAGGCGACGGCCGAGGCTCCGAAAGTGTGTCAGACGAGATCGCATCGTGTGCTCGGGGAGTGGAGGCAGGGGGCCTGACGGGCCCTTCGGGTCCTCCTATCGAGCACAAGACCCGGGCCGGAGGCGCCTACCACCGATCATGGTCCTGATCGCCCTGGCGCCGGTGGCGTGCGGTTCCGAGCCGGGCGTGGACTCGAGCTCTCCGTACGGAGCCCCGCCCGGAGCTCCGTACACGGCCGAGGACGTGAGCTTCGCCCATGGCGACGGTCGACTCGCCGGCACGCTGACCCTTCCCGACGGGCGGGGGCCGTTTCCCGCGGTCGTCGCCGTCACTGGATCGGGGCTTCAGGATCGGGACGAGCACATCCGGGGGGTCGGGGTCGACTATCGCCCCTTCCGGGACATCGCGGACACGCTGGCTCGCAGGGGCATCGCCACCCTCCGCTTCGATGATCCGGGCGTCGGAGGGTCCGACCCGTATCCGCCCGACGCGACGCCCTTCGATTACGCCGACATCGTCCGGTCCGCATTGGCCTACCTCCGGCGCCGGTCGGAGTCGGACCCGGACCGGCTCGCGGTGTTGGGCCACAGCGAGGGGGGGGTCGTGGCGCCCGCGGTGGCAGCGGCGGACGAGCGCGTCGCGGCGTTGATCCTGCTCGCGGGTCCCGCGTACACCCTCCAGCGCGTCAATCGAGCCCAGCGTCGTGAGCGAATGGAACGAACCATGCCCACGGCCTCGGGCGAGGAGATCGAGGCCGAGCTGGACAGGACGGACCGGGCCGCGGCGCTCGAGGCCCGGGGGAATCCGTGGCGGAGTGCCGTCTGGGACTACGATCCCCTGCCCACGGCCCGCTCCATCTCCGCACCCGTCCTGATCCTGCAGGGCGAGGGTGACCGGAGGATCTCACCGGAGCAGGCGGACACGCTCGCGGCCGCCTTCCGGGCGGGAGGGAATCAGGACGTCACCGTGCGGATGTTCGCCGCGACCAATCACTGGTTCCTCGCCGAGCGGGCGGAACGCTCCCATGGAAACCGCCCGGTCGCTTCCCACCGTCTCCCCGGGGAAGTCCTCGGAGCCATCGCCGACTGGCTCGTGGAACGACTCGCGGACCGAGGCGGCCGAGGAGGGCCTCGTTGACCGTCCGGAACGGAGTTCCCCCGGGTGCTCGTGCGGCGGCGCGGATCCTGGTGATCAGCGACGACCTCCGACTGCTCCTGTTGCAGGGGGCGGATGTTCTGGACGACCGCTGGTGGGTCTCGCCGGGGGGCGGGCTGCGGGCCGGGGAGAGCTTCCTGGAGGCTGCGGAGCGGGAGCTGCTGGAAGAGACCGGATTCACCGTTCCGATCGGTCCGTGGGTCTGGACCCGGCATCATCGCTTCGAGTGGTACGGCCGCCCGCACGATCAATACGAGAGGTTCTTCGTGGCGAAGGATCGGTCCGGGGCGTGCCCCGACCGCGCCGGGACCGACCTGGGTTCCTGCGGGAGGTGCGGATCTCACCGTCTCGCGCGGCGAGTCTGCATCTCCCACATTGAGCGACCGCAGGATGGACGATTCGGGACCGCGAGCCACCGACACCGCGGCGTTGGATGGACGACGGGTCGAACGCATCGGCGGAGGTCGGGGCGAGGAGCGAGCAGATGTCGTACGAGTACTCGTCGGCGAGTCGCAGGCTGCAGGACCGATTCGACACCAGGCGGCTGGCCGACCGCCTGGTCGAGGTCCAGGTGCATGAGCGGTTCACGGAGGCCGACCGGCAATTCATCGAGGCGCGGGACATGCTCTTCCTCGCCACGGTCGATGACCACGGCCAGCCCACGTGTTCGTACAAGGGCGGCGATCCCGGATTCGTCACCGTGCTGGACGACGCCACATTGGCCTTCCCGAACTACGACGGGAACGGGATGTGCCTCTCCATGGGCAACGTCAGCGCGACAGGTCGCGTCGGACTGCTCTTCCTCGACTTCGAGAAGCAGCGTCGGGTCCGCGTGGACGGCACCGCCGAGATCGTGGCGGAGCACCCGCTCCTGGAGCGCCATCCGGAGGCTCAGTTCCTGACCGTGGTGCGGGCACGAGCCATCTACCCGAACTGTCCGCGGTACATCCACCACTACGAGCTCGTCGAGCGCTCCCGGTTCGTCCCCCGGCAGGATGTGGCCACGCCCACGCCGGGCTGGAAGCGAGCGGAATGGGCCCGCGACGTACTGCCTGCCGACGATCCCGCGGCCGGGTGAGGTGGCCGTCGCCGGCAAGGACCCGCAGCCTCCGTATCGAGTCGGACAGCTCTCCGCGGGCCCCCCGATGCGGGCAATCGTGCAGTCCAGGTACGGCTCGCCTCAGGACCTCGAGGTCCGAGAGGTGGAGCGCCCGGGTTGTGGCCCGGACGAGGTCCTGGTACGGGTCCACGCCGCCTCCCTTCATCCGGACGTGTGGCACGTCGTGACCGGGCGACCCTATGTGATACGCCTGATGGGGAACGGATTCTCGAGGCCGAGGAACCCGATTCCGGGAACGGACATGGCGGGGGTCGTCGACTCGGTGGGGGCGGACGTGACCTCGTTCCGACCCGGCGATGCCGTGTTCGGAGAGACGATGCCGTCCCACCAGTGGACCAATGGGGGCTCCCTGGCGGAGCTCGTCACGGTGCGGCCCGAGTGGATCGCGAGGAAGCCGCCGAACGTCTCGTTCGAACAGGCCGCGTCCGTTCCCACGTCCGGGTACATCGCGCTTCTGAACCTCCGCGGTGGGCGGGTCGTGGGGCCCGACGCCCGGGTTCTCGTCAACGGGGCGGGGGGCGGGGTCGGCTCGCTCGCGCTCCAGATCGCGAAGTCACGCGGCGCGCACGTCACCGCGGTCGACGCGGCGGGCAAGCTGGACCTGCTTCGCTCCCTCGGCGCCGATCGGGTCATGGACTACGCGAGCGAGGACTTCACGCTCGGTGACGCCCGCTACGATCTCATCTTCGACGTCCCGGGCAACCATCCGATCTCGGCGTGCAGGCGCGTATTGAAGACCGAGGGCAAGTACGTGCTGATCGGACATGAGGCCTTCGGGGGGTCCGGCAACCGTCTGGTCGGCCTGTTCCCCCGGTTCATCGGTCTCATCCTCCGGTCGCTCTTCACGAAGCAGCTTCGCCTGGGCGGGGGGGCCCCGACCCGGCAGGAGTGCATGGCGACGTTGAGCGACCTCCTGGAAGCGGGGGCCATCACCCCCGTCATCGACAGCACCTTCCCGCTCGCCGGCGTGCACGAGGCCTTCAGGCACCTGATCGAGGACGACCTCCGTGGGAAGGTCATCGTCCGGATCGCGGAAGCTGCCTGAAGCCGGGAGAGGTCGAGCGCCCCGCCCCTCCTGCGGAGCCACCACGCGAATACGTGGCGTCCGACCGGGATCATCGCGGGCACCCTCGCGATCGGCGCCGTCGCGACGGGGCTATTGCGGCCGGCGGCGGGCGCGGCGGTCTTCCTCGTCCCGACCCTTCTGGGAGTGGGCCCGTGGAGGGCCGGCCGGCAACTGCGACTCGAGGTGCCGCAGGGAGGGGTCGGGGATCGAGTACTCCGGCGGCCCGACCCGGCGCACCCAGAACAGCGCGTCGAACTCGTCGGCGGGGACCATCTCCCGCGGGGTCAGCCCGGCGCGGAGGTAGCCCCGGGGGGAGGACGCCCAGCGGATCACCTCCGGGTCGCGGCTGCCCGTGAGGATCAGGTAGCCCGCGTCGTAGCCGGCCGAGCCCAGGAAGGCCTCGACGCCGTTCTCGGGAGGCGTGTCTACCTGGCGCTCCGTGCGGCCGTTGTCGGCGATGACGCCCTGGCCCATGAAGAAACCGATCGAGAACACCTCGTCGCCGTACCACTCCCGGAGGTACCCGCCCACGGTGCGGGTCCGTTCGTCGCCCCGGCCGTTGGCGCCGTAGCGCGCGTGGTCGTTGTGGAGCCAGACGACGACCTTGCGGGCGCCGGCGATGGAGTCGGCGACGGCGGCGACCGCCCGGGCCATCCACTCGTCGCGGAGCTCGCCGTAGCGCGGGGGACGTCCCGTGCCCGCGACCTCTGCCCGGGCCGAGACGAGCAAGCGGTCGACGAGTCCGACCGACAGCTCGAAGGTCCATCGTTCCGTTCCCGCGGTGAGCGCCGCCGCCGAGTCGTACGCCGCCCTCACCTCCGCGTGATGCTCCAGCAGCCACGGGCGCAGCGCCTCGGGCGCCATCCCGCCGGAATCGGCGACCAGGTACAGGGCGGAGTCGTACGCTGCCACCCGCCGGGCGAGCGCGGGGGCGTGCCGGCTCAAGACCGCGTGCATGGCCTCGGGGCGGTCGCCCGAGTCGAATCCCTGGGCCTGGAGGTCCATCCCCGCGAGCTCGAGGGGACGCTCGGTGTCCCGCCAGTCACGGATCCGCTCGAAGAGCGGGAGTATCTCGGCGTGCTGGAAGGGGTACTTAAGACAGTCGTAGAGCAGCCGTCGCGGGGTCGACCGCCGGGCCCCGTCCCACGCGTGGGCGCACTCGAAGAAGCCGCTCTCCATCACGACGACCTCGAAGCTCAGCGCGTCGCGCAGCCACTCGACGAGGCCGACCTTGGCGGTGGTGAACTCCCCGACGCCGTGTCCGTTCTCCCCGAGCAGCACGATGCGCCGGCCGCCGATGGCGCGGCCGAGAGCCTCCAGCTCGTCCGGCCGGATCGCATCCCCCGTTCCGGGCACGACCGGCCTGAAGGTGGACTGGCCCCCGACCAGGGACGGTACGAGGAGCGACGCGAGGGTGACGAGGAGCGCGGGCAGGCCGTGGCGGAACATGGGCGGACTCGTGTGGGTTGGCGAGCGACCGTCTCCCCGATGATGACGGCCGATGGCCCCCCACGGTTGGAGCGGGTCCGCTCGGGGCGCGATCAGTCCTCGCGACCGAGCAGCTCCCGTGCCTCGCCTCCGGTGAGCCCCACCTCGTCCGCGTCCGCGCCGGCGCCGAGCGACTCTCGCTCCGCCCTTCTGGCGATGGCGAGCGAGCCGGCGGCGGAGGCCGCACCGGACAGCGCGAACACGGCGCCCAGCACCAGGAGATCCGGCGTGGCGTCTCCTGCGAGCACCGCCACCAGGGCGAAGATCACCGACAGCAGGAGGCCCCCGACCGCCCCCCACCCCGCGAAGCGTGAAATGGACATCTGGTCGAAGCGGCGACGGCCCTCGACGAGCCCGAGGACCCCGGAGAAGACGGCGCCAGCGAGAAAGCCGAACGCGCCGAACAGGAGGGGGAACGGAACGTCCGCGGCGCCAACGCCGGCTACCAGGAGCAGGATGATGCCCGCGGCGAACCATGCCACGGCCCAGGTGAGACCCATCCCGATCGCACCGCGGATGCGTCGCAGCCACGTCTTCATTGCTCCCCCCTCGGGACCTGGACGTTCGATGACCGACCCATCCCGCTCCACGGGACCGGAGCCTTCGAGGCGTCCGGACCGGACAGAGCGCGATTCCGGCCGCGTGGGATCCCCACGCAATGCTGGGTCGCACTCCGTGTCGCGGCAATTCACGCGGGGGCGTGCCACGGGTTTCGATCTCGGGCGCACGCGGGGCCGGGCTCGTCGAGGCCCCGCTGACGTGAGCGTACACGCCACCGTCGGGATCCGGACCTGCCCTGGGCGGTAGGAAGGGACATGGGTCAGCTCGTGGAGTTCCTCT
>JASFUL010000144.1:0-10618 GCA_050050315.1 Gemmatimonadota bacterium | reverse complement strand
CCGCCCCTTCGCCCCGCCCGCCGCCTCTCCGGGCGGACCGCCCTCGTCGTCCTGGGGGCTTCGCTCCTCGCACCGGTCGCCCGCGCGACGGCGCAGGAACCGTCCGCCTCCCCGGACAGCGCGACGCTCCAGGCCCTCGACTGGCGCATGGTGGGACCGTACCGCGGGGGCCGCTCGACGGCGGTCACCGGTACGCCCGACCGACCCCACACCTTCTTCATGGGCTCCACCGGCGGCGGCGTCTGGAAGACCGACGACGCCGGCGCCTCCTGGCGGAACGTCTCCGACGGCTTCTTCGACGTGACGGCCATCGGTGCCATCGAGGTGGCCGACGCCGACCCGAACGTCCTCTACGTCGGGACCGGATCCGCGTGCATCCGGGGCAACGTCTCCACCGGCAGGGGGGTGTACCGCTCCCGCGACGGGGGCGACACCTGGACCTTCGTGGGACTCGCCGACGCGGGGCAGGTCGGCGACCTGGCGGTCCACCCGGACGATCCCGACCTGGTGTACGTCGCGGCCCTGGGCCACCCGTTCGGGAAGAACGACACCCGGGGGGTCTTCCGGTCGCGGGACGGGGGCGAGACGTGGGAGAACGTGCTCTTCCTGAACGACAGCACGGGCGCCGTCGACCTCTCTATGAACCCCCGGAATCCGCGGGAGATCTACGCCGGGATGTGGCGGGCACAGCGGAAGCCCTGGGCGCTGGTGAGCGGCGGCGCCGAGGGCGGCGTCTACAAGACCACGGACGGGGGCGACACGTGGACGAAGCTGGGTGGGGGGCTGCCCGAGGGCGTGGTGGGCAAGGTGGGCGTGGCGGTCAGCCCGGCGAACCCCGACCGGGTGTGGGCCATCCTCGAGCACGAGCCCCTCGGCGGCGTCTACCGCTCCGACGATCGCGGAGAGACGTGGACGCGCGTGAACCGCGAGAACAACCTCCGTCAGCGCGCGTGGTACTACACCCACATCGAGGCCGACCCGACCGACGAGAACACCGTCTGGGTGCTCAACACCGGCCTGTACCGGTCCGTGGACGGGGGTCGTACCTTCGAGTCCTTCGCCGTTCCCCACGGCGACGTCCACGACCTCTGGATCGACCCCGCCGATCCGGACCGCATGGCGGTGGCCGACGACGGCGGCGCCCAGGTGAGCCTCACGGGCGCCCGCTCCTGGTCCACCTACTACAACCAGCCCACCGCCGAGCTGTACGACGTGATCGTGGACAACGGCTTCCCCTACCGGCTCTACGGGGCCCAGCAGGACAACACGGGGATCTCCGTCCCGGCCTGGGGCTCGCCGAACAGCCTCCACCCCAAGCAGAACTGGCGGTACGCGTCGGCGTGCGAGACGGGCCCGGTGGGGCTCCACCCGGACCATCCCGAGGTCCTGTACGGCGGCTGCTACGGCGGCGCCATCAACCGCCTCGACGTCCGTACCGACGAGCGACGCAACGTGATCGCGTACCCCCAGCTCCAGCTCGGCCAGGCCGCCGCCGACCTGCGCGAGCGCTTCCAGTGGGTGTCTCCCATCGTGGTCTCCCCCCACGACCCCGGCGTCGTCTACCACGCCTCCCAGCGGGTCCACCGCTCCACCGACGGCGGCGTCACCTGGGAGGTGATCTCGCCCGACCTCACGACGGACGACCCCGAGCACCAGGTACCGAGCGGGGGTCCGATCAACCCGGACATCACGGGCGTGGAGATCTACAACACGATTTTCAGCCTGACCGTCTCGCCCCACGATCCGGACGTGATCTGGGCGGGCTCGGACGACGGCCGCGTCCACGTCACCCGGGACGGGGGCGACTCGTGGACGGACGTGACGCCGCCGGGCATGCCGGAGCTGGGCACGGTCGACGAGATCGATGCGTCGGCGCACGCACCGGGGCGGGTGACGGTGGCCGTCCAGCGCTACCGGCTGGACGACTTCCAGCCCTACGTCTTTCGCACGGACGACTTCGGGGCGTCGTGGCGCAGGCTGGCGGACGGGACCCGCGGCATCCCCCCGGACCACCCGGTCCGGACGGTTCGGGAGGACCCGGAGCGGCGGGGGCTGCTCTTCGCGGGCACGGAGTTCGGGATCTTCTTCTCCCTGGACGACGGAGCGGCATGGCACCCGCTCCAGCTCGACCTGCCCGTCTCGCCCGTGACCGGGATCCGCGTCGCGCACGGCGACCTCCAGGTCTCGACGCAGGGACGCTCGTTCTGGATCCTCGACGACATCGCGCTCCTCCGTCAGGTCGGACCGGAGGTGACCGCCGCCGCGGCCTGGCTCTTCCAGCCCCGGGACGTCCACCGCGCGGAGCGGGGGAGCGGGGGGGTCGGGGCCACCGACGCTCCGGAGCCCCACCCCGGCGGGGCGATTCTCTACTACCGACTCGGGCCCGAAGCGGCGGACACCCCCGTGTCGCTCGAGGTCGTCGACGCCGCCGGGCGGGTGGCCCGCGCCTTCACCTCCGACTCGGCCGCGTCCGCCGAGCGCGGGCTGCGGCGGCTCGGGACCACGACCGGCTCGCACCGCGTCGTGTGGGACCTCATGTACCAGGGACCCGACCTCGCCGAAGGCGCCGTCGTGTGGGGCTACACGGGGGGCGTCAAGGCTCCGCCGGGCACCTACACGGCCCGTCTGACGGCTGGCGGCACCGGGCAGGAGCGCACGTTCCGTGTCCTGCCGGATCCCCGTCTGGAGGGGGTCGTCGCGCAGTCGGACTACGAGGAGCAGCTCGAGATGGGGATGGCCGTGCGGGACTCGCTGCAGGCCGTGCACGACGCCATCCGTCAGCTCCGTTCCGTCCGCGACCAGGTGGAGCAGGCGGTCGAGCGGGCCGCCCTCGCCGACCTCGAGGACCGGGTGGCCGGTCCCGCCGACACGGTCACGTCGAAGCTCACGGGCGTGGAGGAGGAGCTGCTCCAGGTGAAGAGCGAGAGCGGACAGGACCCCATCCGCTTCCCGGGCCAGCTCGACAACCAGTACATCGAGCTCTACAACTTCGTCACCGGGACCGACGGGTACATCTCCGGGGGTCCGGAGGGACGTCCCACGGCCGCCGCCCGGGAGCGCTTCCGGGACCTCAACGGCGAATGGCGGACGCTCAGGGAGCGGTTGAGGGTGATCCTGCGGGACGACCTGGAGCGGTTCAACGAGCTGATGCGGGAGCTCGGTCTTCCGGCCGTGATTCTCCAGGAGGGGAGGACCATCACGTGAGGCCGATCGCGAGGGACCTGGCCCGGGGGAGGCCGCCCCGGAGGCTCCGGGAGGGCGTCGGCGTCGGACTCTCCGTGCTCGCCATGGCCGGCGGCCCCGGCCCGGGGGCCGCCCAGGAGACGGCGCCCGTGGCGGGCGGCCCCCCGTCGCCCGGGCAGCGCGTGGTGCTGGTCACGGGCTCCACGGGGGGCCTCGGCCGGGAGGTGGCCCGGCGGCTGGCCGCCGAGGGCTCCCACGTGATCGTGCACGGACGGAGCCTGGAGCGGGGGACCGCCCTGGTCGACGAGATCGACGCGGAGGGGGCCGGGAGCGCGCGCTTCTACGCCGCCGACTTCGGGTCGCTGGCCGAGGTGCGGGCGCTGGCCCGGGCGGTCCTCCGCGACTATGGGCGCCTCGACGTCCTCGTCAACAACGCGGGGATCTGGATGGACGGTCCTCGCCGTCTGAGCGACGACGGTCACGAGCTGCACTTCCAGGTCAACTACCTGGCCGGGTTCCTCCTCACCCGGCAGCTCCTCCCGCTCCTCCTCGAGAGCGCACCCGCCCGGGTCGTCAACGTCTCGTCGATCGCCCAGCGTCCCATCGACTTCGACGACGTGATGCTGGAGAACGGGTACAACGACGGGCGAGCGTACGCCCAGAGCAAGCTCGCCCAGGTGATGTTCACCTTCGACCTGGCGGAGGAGCTGGAGGGCACGGGCGTCACCGTCAACGCCCTCCATCCGGCCAGCATGATGGACACCGACATGGTGCTGGAGCGGGGCGCCCGGGCCAGGAGCAGCGTGCACGAGGGGGCCGAGGCCGTCGTTCACCTGATCGACGCGGCGGACCTCGGCAGCGGCGTCTACTTCAACCAGACGACTCCCGCCCGCGCGAACTCCCAGGCCTACGACGAAACCGCCCGGAGGCGGCTCCGGGAGCTGAGCGCGGCGTGGACGGGCGTGGGCGGGGCGTGAACCCCGCCTTCATCGCCGTCGACTGGTCCGGGGCGAAGGACCCCCGGGGCTCCATCTGGCTCGCCGAGGTCGCCGAGGGGCGGCTCCGACGCCTCGAGGAGGCCCCGGGCCGTGGCGAGGTGGTCGAGCACCTGGTGGAGATGGCGGCCCGGGACCCGCACCTGGTGGTGGGTCTCGACTTCGCCTTCTCCTTTCCCGACTGGTTCCTGCGGGAGCACGGAGTCGAGTCGGGACGGGGGGCGTGGGACCTCGCCGCCGAGCGGGGAGAGGCGTGGCTCGCGACGTGCCCACCTCCCTTCTGGGGCCGGCCCGGGCGGGGGCGTCCGGACCTCGACGGCCTCCTCCGCCGGACGGAGGTCGAGGCGGGGCGGGTCCCCGGGGCCCAGCCCAAGAGCGTCTTCCAGATCGGCGGGGCGGGGGCGGTGGGCACCGCGTCGCTCCGGGGGATGCCGTACCTCGCCGAGCTGGCGGAGGCGGGGTTCTCGATCTGGCCCTTCCAGGCGCCGGCGTGGCCCCTGGTGGTCGAGATCTACCCGCGACTCCTGCTCGGGAAGCTCAGAAAGAGCGACCCCGGGGCCCGGGCGGAGTACGTCGAGCGCTCGTGGCCTGGGCTCGGAGAGGATCTCGCGGCGCGCGCGGCCGGCTCCGAGCACGCCCTCGACGCGGCGATCTCCGCGCGGGTGATGGCCGAGCACCTCGACCCGAGGGCGCTGGTCCGCACCACCGATCCGGTGGTGGCGCGCGAGGGCTGGATCTGGTGGCCCGGTTCGCCGCCGGCCGGGGGATGGCAGGACGCTCTCGAGCTACGGCTCGACGACGTTTTCGATCTGCTGTCGCGGACGCCCGGCGTCCTCCGGACGTGGCTGCGGGGGCTGCCCGAGCGATGGCTCCGGTGCCGCGAGGGGCCCGGGACGTGGAGCCCCCACGAGGTGGTCGGTCACCTGGTCCACGGCGAGAGGACCGACTGGATGCCGCGCCTCCGGCAGATGCTCGAAGGGCGTGGGGACGAGCCGTTCGAGCCGTTCGACCGCTTTGGCATGCTTCGCACCGCGGCGGATCGGCCCACGGACGACCTGCTCGACGAGCTCGAGGAGCTGAGGCGGAAGAACCTCGACGACCTGCGCGCGCTCTCCCTCGGACCCGACCGGTTCGACGCCCCCGGGCTCCACCCGGCGCTCGGCCCGGTGACGGTGCGTGAGCTCCTCGCCGCGTGGGTGACCCACGACCAGACGCACGTCGCCCAGATCGCCCGGGTGATCTCCAGACAGTACCGGGCCGAGGTGGGCCCCTGGCGCGCGTACTTGCCGCTCCTGGACCGTCCCTGAGCCATCCCGGCCGGTGCTGGCCGGGCCCTCGCAGGTGGCTGAAGAACGGGGGCGAGCCGCGTCAGGAGCGCCACGGGGGTGGGTTCGCACCGCGCCGCGACGACGCGATGCCTTGCCCGACCCCTCCGCGCGGGGGAAAGCGCGACGGTCCAGCGAGTCCCGGCCGCACGGGTGCGCTTCTCCCCTCCGAGCGCTGGAAAGCGCGACGTCAGCCAACACCTCGCGGCGACGAAGGGGATCTCGTCCCCGCCTCGTCCTCGTTCCCAGTCCGAGCACCGCAAGCGCCGGGCACCGCGCCCGAAGGGCGTGGTCTCGCGGCCGCACCCCCGTTCCTTGTCGACCCGCTACTCCTCCCGCAACACCGCCATGGGGTCCTGCCGGGCCGCCCGCCGGGCGGGGATCCAGGTGGCCAGGAGCGCGGCGACGGCCAGCGCCAGGGCCAGCGAGGCGAAGGTCGCGGGATCCGAGGCCGACACTCCCCGCAGGCGGCTCTCCATGGTCCGTCCCAGGACGGCGCCGCCCGCGATCCCCACGACGACCCCGGCGAGCACGACGGGGACGCCCCGGAGGACGAACAGGCCCTCCACCTGGCCCCGTCGCGCGCCGAGCGCCATCCGCACGGCGACGTCCCGCCGGGCCCCCGCCACGGCGTACGCGACCACCCCGTACAGGCCGACCACGGCCAGCAGGACCGCGAATCCACCGAAGCCGGCGAGCACCGTGGCGAGGAATCGGGCGGGGGCGCGGGCTTCGAGCGTGGCGTCCTCGAGGTCCGTCACGGACGTGACCGCCACCGTCGGGTCCATGCGCCGCACGATGTCCTCGAGCTCCGGCACGGGAGAGACGGCCCCCGGCCGGACGCGCATCACCACCGTGAGGGACGTGGGGGCGGTCTGGGCGTACGGGACCCAGGCCGTGGCCACCGGGTCGCCCTCCAGGGACAGCCTGACGTCCGCCGACACGCCGACCACGGTCCACCAGCGGCCCGGCTCGTCCTGCCCGTGGGCCTCTCCGCCGAGGGTGGGGAGCTCCCGCAGACGGCGTCCCAGCGGATCCTCTCCCGGCCAGAGGGTACGGGCCAGGCTCTCGCTGACCACGGTGACCGGCCCGGTCCCGGGGCCGTCCCCCGGGGCCAGGCCCCGACCGCGGACCAGGTCGATCCCGAGGGCGTCCAGATACCCCGGGCCGACCGACCCGATGGACGCGGTGGGCGCCCGTGCCCGGTCGTCGACCGGTCGACCCTCGGCCTCGACGGGGACGCCCCCGCCGAAGCTCCACGTGAAGGGGGCCCGCACCGTGGCCGCCGCGCGCCCGACGCCCGGGATCGCCCTCGCCTCGTCGACCAGTCGGTCGAAGAAGGCCACCCGGTCGGCGGCTTCCGGGTAGCTCCGCTCCCGGACGTTCACCTGGGCCGTCACCACCCTCGTCGGGTCGAACCCGAGCTCCATCCCCGACACGTGCACCGCCGACCGGACCGCCAGCCCCGCGGCGATCAACAGCGCCAGGGAGAGGGCGAGCTCGGACCCCACCAGCGCGGACCGCAGACGGCGCGCGGCGCGGGGCGCGGTGACCCCGCGACCGCCCACCCGGAACCGGGTGTCCCCACCCGTCGCCGCCGCCAGGGGCACGAGCCCGAACGCGACGCCCGTAACCAGGACCACCAGCAGGGCTACGATCCCCACGGTCGCGTCCACCCCGAGGGCCTCCGGTCCGCCGGGGACCGAGAGCCCCAGCCGCGCCTGCAGGATCTCCGCGCCGAAGTCGAGCCCCAGGCCGGCTAGGAGCAGCCCCGCTACCCCCGCCGCGCCCGCCAGCAGGAGGCCCTCGGCCACGAGCTGCGTCGCGAGCCTGCCGCGCCCGGCGCCGAGGGCCCGCCGGACGGCGAACTCCCGGTGTCGGGCCGCCCCCCGCACCAGGAGCAGGACCGCGCCGTTGCCGCACGCCACGAGCAGGACCAGGAGCACCGCGCCCTGGAGGAGGAGGAGGGTCGGCCGGACGCCCCGGGTGTACCGGTCGGCGAACGGCTCCAGCTCGACCCGTACCTCCGAAGGATCCGCCGCGCGGAGCCGGGCCCGCTCCGTGAGCCATCGCTCCGCCGCCTCCACCGGCACCCCGGGCGCGAGGCGGGCCATGTAGATGGGGTTCTCCTCCCGTAGGGGGACCAGGATCTCGGTGTAGCGGTTGAAGAACCAGAAATCGGCGGGCAGGACGCCGACGACGGTGAACGTCTCGCTGTCCTCGGGCCGGTCCGACGCGAACGTCGTCACCGTCCGACCCACGACCCCCGGATCGCTCCCGAACCGCGTTTTCCACAGCCCGTGGGAGATCACGGCGACCGAGGCTCCACCCTCGCCGGCCTCGTCGGGCCCGAAGGCGCGGCCGAGGGCCGGCTGGATGCCGAACGCGTCGAAGAACCCGGGCGCGACCCACGCGCCGCGGACCAGGCGCGGGCCCTCGGGCCCCACCAGCGTGAAGGCGTCGAGATCCCACGACACGGCCTGCTCCAGCATCTCGCCGCCCTCGGTCCACGGGACCGGAACGACGTTCCGCATGGCCATGAGGCGGTCGGGGGCCGGAAAGGGGAGGGGGTCGACGAGGTACGCGTTCACGAGCCCGAAAGCCGCCACGTTGCCGGCCATGCCCAGCGCCAGCACGGCTCCGGTGACGAGGGAGAAGGCTGGATCCCGGCGGAGGGAGCGGGCGGCGGAGCGGAGGTCGTGGCCCACCCGGCCCATCAGGGGGCCCGGACGGAGCCGTCGTCCCGCGGTCCGGCCCCACTCGGCCGGGATTGTCCGCACCCCGTCCCGGAGCACGCGGCCGAGGAGGGAGCGGCTTCCTCTCTCCCGGGCGAGCCGCGTCCAGTCCTCCATCACCGAGTCGGCGAAGCGCGCCCTGAAGGAGGGCGGGTGGAGCATCACGAGGCAGCGCGCCAGCGCCAGGGCGATGCGCCGTCCGAGGGGCGGACGAGGGGCGCCGCTCACGTCTCGCCGCCCGTGAGGATCCGCCGCTCCCGGAGCAGACCCGAGAGGCGCTCGAGGCGGACTCCCTCCGCCCGGAGCGTGGCCGAGCCCTCGGGAGTCAGCGCCCAGTACCGGCGCCGACCGTCGTGCTCGCCGCCGGCCGGCGCCTCGACCTCCTCCACCAGGCCGGCCTCCTCCAGCCGCTGGAGCGAGCCGTACACCGTTCCGGGCCCCATCTCGATCCCCGAGTCCTCCTCCACCGCTCTCATCACCGCGTAACCGTGGCGCGGTCCCTGGCTCAGGGAGAGGAGGACGTGGAGGACGGCGGGGGTGAGGGGTTCGTGCCCCGGGGGCGTGGTGCCGGTCATGTTTCGTAGGGTGCGCGTGAGGTGGGGGGCGGGCGGACGGGTATGGGGCGTCTGCGGCTACTGCTACGTGTACGGTAATAATACCGTCACCGTAATATCCGCCGCTGGGGGAGGAGCGCAAGGGGTCGAGGCCCCTCCTCTCAGTCGCCGTCGCGGACCATCACCAGCATCATCTTGAAGGGGACGTCGGCGGCCAGGGCGTGAGGGACGCCGGGCGGCAACGTGATCGTCTGTCCGGCCGCCACGGAGTGGGACTCTCCACCCACGAGAATCCGCGCCTCGCCGTCCAGCACGACCACCAGCGCTTCGTACGGGGAGGTGTGCTCCGTGAGGCCCTCGCCCTCGGCGAAGGCGAAGAGGGTCACGTTGCCCTTCTTGCGGCCCAGGATCTTCCGGCTCACCACGGAACCGGGCTGGTAGGCCACCATGTCTGCGAGGTTCTGCACTTCGGCGCTCATCTCGGGGTCGTTCCATGCGGGGGCGTGCAGGCGGGGCGACGCCCGGGAAGGTAACCCGGATGGGTCGTCGGGCCAGCGACCGGACCCGGAGCCACGCCGCGGGATCGCTCCGCCTCCCCGGCGGTGAGCGCCACTCCCGCGCCGGGCTCCGAGAAGGTCCGCTGGCGGGGCCGGCCGCGTCGTTGACCCCGGGGGCGGCGTCGCCCTATCGTGATGTCGTCGGGAACCGCCACCCGGGGGGCTCCATGTCCGGGCGCAATCCCAGGAAGCGCGTCGAGGCGCTGCTCGCGGAGGCCGACGTCCGCGTCGGCGGAGGGCGCCCCTGGGACCTGCATGTCCACGACGAGCGTTTCTTCCGCCGGGTCCTGGCGGAAGGGTCCATGGGGCTGGGCGAGTCGTACATGGACGGCTGGTGGGACTCGCCCCGCGTGGACGACCTCGTGGCCCGCGTCCTCCGGGCCGGGCTCGCCCGGCGACTCGTCACGCCGACCGACCTGCTCGCCGTCCTGCGGGCCCGGATCTTCAACCTCCAGAAGCTCTCCCGGGCCTTCGAGATCGGGCATCACCACTACGACCTCGGCAACGACCTGTACGAGCGTATGCTCGACCCGCGCATGGTGTACTCGTGCGGGTACTGGAGAGGCGTGGAGACGCTGGCGGGCGCGCAGGAGGCGAAGCTGGACCTCGTCTGCCGGAAGCTGGAGCTCGCCCCGGGGATGCGTGTGCTGGACGTCGGATGCGGGTGGGGAGGCGCCGCCGCGTTCGCCGCCGAGCGGTACGGGGTCGAGGTGGTGGGAGTCACCGTCTCCGAGGCGCAGGTCCGGTGGGCGCGACGGCGCTGGAAGGGGCTCCCGGTGGAGTTCCGGCTGGAGGACTACCGCCGCCTGGGCGAGCACACCGACGGCGACGCTCGCTTCGACCGCATCTTCTCCCTGGGGATGTTCGAGCACGTGGGTCACCGGAACCACCGTATCTTCATGAAGGTGGTCCGGCGCCACCTGGCCCCCGACGGCATCTTCCTCCTGCACACGATCGGGCGGAACCGCACGTCGGCCGGCACCGACCCGTGGATCGCGCGCTACATCTTCCCGAACTCGATGATCCCGTCCGCCCGACAGATCACGCGGGCGGCCGAGGGGTCGTTCGTGCTGGAGGACTGGCACAGCTTCGGGGCCGACTACGACCGGACCCTCCTGGCGTGGCACTGCAACGTCGACGGCGCGTGGAACGAGGTGCGCCGGCGTTACGGCGAGCGGTTCGAGAGGATGTGGCGGTACTACCTCCTCTCCTGTGCGGGGTCCTTCCGGGCCCGCCAGAATCAGCTCTGGCAGATCGTGCTCACGCCGC
>JASFUL010000143.1:0-10648 GCA_050050315.1 Gemmatimonadota bacterium | reverse complement strand
CCGAGCTGCCGGGCGAGAGTCGACTCTGGTTCGCTTCGAGCGCCTTCGCGGACCTTCGCCCCGCCGACGCCGGGGCGGGGCTCGACGGAACCATCCAGCTCTGGACGCGGCTCGTGGGACGGCGGGTAAGGGGTGCCTCCGTCGGCCGCGTGGAGTCGGAGGCCAACGCCGCCATCGAGGGGATCCGGACGGAGCTGACCGGACAGCGCCACTCCTTTCTGGCCCTGCACTTCACCTTCCGCGTCTACGACGGCATCGGCCTGGACCCGGAGGTGCGGTCGAGCGTCCGGCGCACGCTGGCGATCCTCGCCGTCGCCAGCCTGGTCCTCCTGACCCTCGCGACGGCGAACGTGGCGAACCTCGCGCTGACCCGGGCGGCCTCCCGCCGGGGCGCCATCGCCATCCGGCGGGCCTTGGGCGCCGGAGGCTGGCACGTGGCCCGCGAGCCGCTCATCGAGGGGGCCGTCGTCGGGGTCCTGGGAGGCCTGGCCGCCCTCGCGGTCCTCCTCCTCGCCGGAGCGGCCTTCGGAGAGGCGCAACTCTCCTCACGAGGTGCTTCGTTGGAGGGGATGGCCGTCGGGGGCCTGGTGGTCCTGGTGGCCGTGGGCACGTCCCTTCTCGCGGGCGTCCTCTCGGGCGTCGCGCCCGCCCTCCTGCTGCGAAGGGAGCGTGTGCTGCAATGGCTCGGAGGCGACCGCCGCGGAGGTGCGGCGGGGACGCGAGTGCGGGGATGGCTGGTGGTCGGGCAGGTCGCCCTGTCCGGGGCGTTGCTGGTGGCGGCCGGGCTCTTCGCCCGCACGGTCGTCAACCTGAACTCCATCGACCTCGGCCTGTCCCGGGACGGGTACGTCTTCTCGGTGGATCCGGGGCTCGACGGCAGGGACGATGCCGGGGTGCGAGACGCCCTGGCCGCGACGCAGGCGGCCGTCCGGGATCGCTTCGGCACCACGGCCGCGGGAATCGTCTTTCCGAGCCCCCTCCTGGGATACTACGTGACGGGCAGGTTGAGCGTCGCCGGTGGAGAGGAGCGGTCCGCCTCCGGGGCGACGTTCTGGACGTCCGGGAACGGGTTCTTCCGGGCCGTGGGCCTGCCCCTGGTGGCGGGCGATGGATTCGACCAGGAGCTCGCCTCGACGGACCCGCTCCCGAGCCCGGTGGTCCTCAACGAGTCGATGGCGGCCAGGGCGTTTCCCGGCCTCCCTCCGGGGGCGGTGGTCGGGAGGCGCGTGGTGCTGAGTGGAGAGGACCTCGAGCGCACGGTCGTGGGTGTGGTGGCCGATGCCAGGATGGTCAGCCCGACGACCCCGCCCGACCCCGTGATCTTCAAGCCGTACGACACCGAGTGGTCCGGAAGGCGCGGGCGTGTTCGTCGTTCGTTCACCCGTCCCGGCGTCGCGAATGGGGCCCGCCGTGGCCGAGGCCGTCCGGGCGGTGGAGCCCGGTCTGCCCGTCTACGCCGCCGGGACCGTGCGGGACCTCGTGGAGGCGCGGCTGATCGAGCAGCGCGTCGTGGGCCGCCTGGCCGGTGCGCTGGGCGCCGTCGGACTTCTGCTGGCCGCGCTCGGCCTCTACGGCCTGTTGTCCTTCACGGTCCACGAGCGACGCCGGGAGATCGGGGTCCGCGCGGCTCTCGGGGCTCCCGCCTGGCAGCTGCGGAGCAGGGTGGTGGGGCGAGGCGTGGCCCTCACGGTCGGGGGACTGGTCGCCGGTCTCCTGCTCGCCGCCTGGGTGACGCGGTACGTCGAGTCACGGCTCTTCGGCGTCGAGGCGCTGGATCCCCCGACCTATGCCTTCGGCGCCCTCGTCCTGCTCCTGGTGGCGGTCGCCGCGAGCGGACTGCCGGCCATCCGCGCGACGCGGATCTCGCCCGTGGAGGTACTGCGGTCGGAGTGATGCGTGCTCCGGGCGGGTCGGGACACCCGCGACGTCCCGGGGGATCGGACCGGGCCTCGCCCGATACCTTGACGTTCGACAATACCGCGAGTATTGTCGATCATCGAGGCAACGCTCTCCGGGGGGACGGCATGCCCACCGATCGACCCGATCTTCTCCAGGGAACCCTGGACCTCCTGATCCTCCGCACGCTCGAGCTCGGTCCCCTCCACGGCTGGGCGGTGGCGAAGCGGATCGAGCAGCTCTCCAGGGACGTGCTCTCGGTGGGGCAGGGCTCGCTCTACCCCGCGCTGTACCGGATGGAGGACCGGGGGCTGGTGAAGGCGGCGTGGGGGCGTTCGGACGAGGGTCGGCGGGTCAAGCTCTACGCTCTGACGCCCCGGGGACGCCGGGCGTTCGCCGAGGAGAAGGCGAGCTGGCGCACCCTGTCGGCGGCCGTGGAGCGGGTGCTGGAAGCGTCCGGATGAGCGGCGGGTGGCGGGGCGCGGGTCGGTGGCCCGGTCGCCTGTGGAGGCGGATCCGCTACCTCGCCCGGCGAGGCCGGGCAGAGCGGGAGATGGAGGAGGAGTTCCGGATCCACATCGAGATGGAGACGGAGGCCAACCTGCGGAGGGGACTGTCTCCAGGAGAGGCGAGGCGGCGGGCGAGGGTCTCCTTCGGAGGGGTCGAGCGGTACAAGGAACGCGCGCGCGACGCCCGGGGCACCCGGTCCGTGGAGAACCTGTGGTACGACGTCCGCCTCGGCGCTCGCCGCCTGATGCGGGCGCCCGCCCTGACCGTGGGCGTGGTCGCCATGTTCGGCCTCGGCCTGGGAGCGTCGGGGGTGGTGTTCGGGATCCTCGACCGGCTCGTCCTGGCCCCTCCGCCGCACGTGCACGACGCGGACCGGGTCGTGCGCCTGGCCAGCGAGCGCTACTACGCCTTCTGGGGCGAGCGCCGGCCCCTGGGCTCCGTGTCCTGGTTGCTGTACGAGGCCCTCGGGGAGGCCGACGCCCTCGCCGGGGTCGCTGCATGGCAGCCTCGGGACGTGGTGCTCGGGAGCGGTGGCGAGGAGTCCCGGCGCATCCGGATCGAGGCCGCGAGCGGGAGCTACTGGTCCGTGCTGGGGGTCGAGGCCGCCCTCGGAAGGACGTTCGGCCCGGACGAGGACCGCCCGGGCGGGCCGCGCACGGTGGTCCTGAGCCACGACCTGTGGCGGGGGGCGTTCGGGGGAGATCCCGGCATCCTCGGACGGACGGTCGAGATCGACGGGGACCCGTGGACGGTGGTGGGCGTCGCCCCCCGCGGCTTCGGAGGGGTGGAGCTCCAGCCCGCCGCGGCCTGGGTTCCCCTCCGCGTCGCGTCGACGCACATGGACCCGCGCTGGTTCACCGAGCCCCAGTGGACGTGGCTCAGGGTGGTGGGGCGCCTCGCTCCAGGGGCCACGCACGGCCGGGTGGCGGAGGAGGCGACGGCCGCCCACCTGGCGGTCATGCGGGACCGCGTGGCCGCCGAGGACTACGATCCCGACGACCGGATTCTGGCCATCTCGCTCGTCCTGGGCCAGGGCCCGTTGGCGACCCGGGAGGCCCGCGTGGCGCCGTGGCTGGCCGGCCTGTCGCTGATCGTCCTGGTCATCGTGTGCGCCAACGTCGCGAACCTGCTCCTGGCCCGGTCGCTACGCGAGCGCGACCGCTTCGCCATCCAGATCGCCCTCGGGGGCGGTCGGCGTCGGGTCGCCCGGCAGGTCCTGGTGGAGGCCTTCATGCTCGCCGCGGCCGGCGGGTTGGCCGCCGTGTGCGTCACGTGGCTGGGAGGGACCGCCGTCCGCTCGGCTCTCCTCCCGGACGTAGGTTGGCCGCAGCCGGTCCTGGGATCACGGATGGCGCTGTTCCTGGCGGTGGGGGTGGCGGCGGTCGGGTTGGCGTCGGGCCTGGGGCCGGCCTTCCGGTCCGGTCGTCACGGCGTGCTCGACTCGCTCCACGGCGCGGGTCGCGGTGTCGTCGGGGGCTTTTCGCGCACGCGGTCGGCGCTGCTGGTCGTGCAGGCGGCGCTGTCGGTGGTGCTGCTGGTGGGAGCCGGGCTCTTCGCTCGCAGCCTCCAGGAGGTGTTCCGGGTCGACATGGGGCTCGACCCGGACGACGTGCTCATGGTCGAACCGGTCCTCTCCGACGACGTCGCACGGCCGGAGGCGCGGGGGCTGGCCTTCCGCCTTGCGGACCGGCTGCGTGCCCTTCCCGGCGTGGCCGCCGCCTCGGCCACGGGCCTGGCCCCGTTCCAGGGCAGCTGGCACGTGGGCGTGTACCTGCCGGGCCGGGACGCCCTGCCCGTGCCGCCCGAGGGCGGGCCGTACGTGCACGAGGTGGAGCCGGGGTACTTCGACGTCCTCCGTCTGCGCGTCGTGCGGGGCCGAGCCATCGACGAGGGGGACGTGGCGGGCGCGCCGCCGGTGGTGCTCGTGAACGAGACGTTCGCCGACTTCGTGTGGCCGGGGGAGGACCCCCTGGAGCAGTGCATGCAGGTGGGGAGCGACGTGGCGCCGTGCGCCGCCGTGGTCGGCGTGGTCGAGACGGCCCACCGAAACCGGGTTCTCGAGGAACCCTCCATCCAGTACTACGTGCCGGCGAGACAGGGCCTGGTGTCCAGCTCGCTGGGGACCATCCTCGTCCGTCCCGTCCCGGGAACGACGGCGCTGCCGTCCGCGATCCGACGTGAGGTCGCCGCGGCCGACCCGACCGTCCGCTTCGTGGAGGTCCGCCGGCTGGACGAGCCACTTCGGGCCGAGAGCCGCTCGTGGCGGCTGGGGACGACGCTCCTGTCCGCCTTCGGTGTGCTGGCGCTCGTCGTCGCCTCGCTGGGGCTGTACGCGCTCCTCTCCTTCGCGGTGGCGCGACGGAGGGCGGAGCTGGCGATCCGGTCGGCGATGGGTGCCACGGGCGGCCACCTCGTCGGGCTCGTCGTGGGCCGCGCCGCCCGGGTCCTGGGCGCCGGAGTCGCCGGCGGCGCCGCCGTGACGCTGCTCGCGGCCCCGTTCGTCCAGCCGCTGCTCTACGGCGTGTCCGCGCGCGATCCAGCGATCCTCGCCACGGTGGTGGCGGTCCTCCTGGCGACGGGGCTCGTCGCGAGCCTCCTCCCGGCCCTCCGCGCCTCGCGGCAGGACCCGGCCGCGGCCCTGCGGGCGCGCTAGAAGGAACCGCAAGCGCCACTTCCGCGGCCGCACCCCCGTGCCTCGGCGGCCTGCCGGGCCCCGCATCGGGGGGGGGGAAGGCTATCCGAGCCCGTACTCCTTCATCTTCCGCCAGAGCGTCGTGCGTCCCATCCCGAGGAGCTCGGCGGCCCGGACGCGCACCCCGTCGGCCTGGTCCAGGGCCCGGCGGATGGCCTCCTTCTCGTCCATCTCCACGTCGTCCGCCCGGTAGCGGGTGTCCCCCGAGATCCCCGAGGCCTCCCGCACCTCGGCCGGGAGGTGCGAGGCCTGGACGGGGCCCCCGCCCGCGCGGATGATGGCGCTCTCGAGAGCCGCGAAGAGCTCCCGCACGTTGCCGGGCCAGTGGTGCGCCAGGAGGGTCCGCATGGCGAGGGGAGAGATGGACATGGGGGGGGCCGCTCCCGAGACCTTGCGGCGGAGAAAGTGCTCCACCAGGACCGGGATGTCGCCGGATCGGTCCTTCAGGGGCGGCAGGTCGAGCCGGTACACGTTCAGGCGGAAGAAGAGATCCTCCCGGAAGCTCCCGGCTTCGACCGCGGTCCGGAGGTCGCGGTTGCTGGCGGCGATGAGTCGCACGTCCACGCGGATCGAGCGGCTCGCCCCGACGGGCGTCACCTCCCTCTCCTGGAGCGCCCGGAGGAGGCGCTGCTGGAGCCCGGGGGGAACGTCCCCGATCTCGTCCAGGAACAGCGTCCCCCCGTTGGCCGCTCGGAACAGGCCGTCCCTGTCCTTGACGGCTCCCGTGAACGCTCCCCGGACGTGTCCGAACAGCTCGGACTCGAGCACGCCCTCGGCCAGCGCGCCGCAGTTCACCGCGACGAACGCTCCTTGGGCGCGCGAGGACAGGTCGTGGACGGCCCGCGCCGCCAGTTCCTTGCCTGTTCCCGTCTCGCCGCACAGGAGCACCGTGGCGTCGGTCGCCGCCACCTGCCGGAGCTCCCGGAAGACCTTCTGCATCTCGGGCGAGCGGCCGACCATGGAGCCGAACGTCCCCGGGGCGCCGGGCGAGTCGGGAGAGGCCGCGTCGGGGTCGGGGCGGCGGTCGAGGAGCGAGCGGATCCGCTCGAGGAGGGTGTCGGGCTCAACCGGCTTGGTCACGAAGTCGTCGGCGCCCGTGTGCAGGGCCCGGACCGCCGAGTCCACCGTCCCGTACCCGCTCACCATGAGCACCGGGATCGACTGCCCCCGGGTCCGGAGCACCTCCACCAGGTCGATCCCGTCGATCCCCGGCATGCGGAGGTCCAGGAGGATCAGATCGAAGCGGTCCGATCGGAGGCTGGCCGTGGCCTCGGACGCGTCCTGGGCCCCCTCGACCTCGAAGCCCTCCTCCTCCAGGAGCGCCGCGGTGCTGAGGCGGAAGGCCCGGTCGTCGTCGACGAGGAGGATTCGTTCGGTCATGTCCATTCCTGGAAGTCACTCACGCCGTGGTGGGTTCCCCGGACTGCGCGTCCGGGGCGGTCGCGGGCTCGTCCTCGACGGACCCGCGGCCCTCTCCGGATCCCTCGGGGAGCGGCAGCTCCAGGGAGAAGCGGGCTCCGAGCCCGTCCTCCCGGTTGGAGGCGGAGATGGCCCCACCGTACGTACGAACGAGCGCCTCCGCGGTGAACAGACCGAGTCCCACTCCGTGGACGGCGTCCTTGGTCGTGAAGAACGGATCGAACACCCGCTCGAGCGCGTCTTCCGGGATCCCCGGCCCCCGGTCCAGGACCTCCACCGTGACCCGTTCCTCGCGTCGTCGGACCACGATCTCGACCGAAGCGCCCGCGTCGCTCACCTCCCGGGCGTTCAGGACCAGGTTCAGCAGCACCTGCTTCAGGGCTTCGGGGGGAATGGCGGCCTGGACCTCCACGTCGCCGACGACGCCGACGCCGACGCCGTCCTCCGAGCCGGCGCGCACCAGGAGGGCGACCTCCCTGGCCACCTCGCCCACGTGACAGGCCGCGTCCGCGGGATCCCGGGGGCGATGGAGGTCGAGCATGCGCTCGGCCAGCTCGTGCATCCGCAGGAGCTCGTCCAGCGCCATGTCGGCGAACAGCGCCGCGTCCCCCTTCAGGTCCGCCCGCCTCCGAACCACCTCCATGCAGTTGCGCACGCTGGCGATGGGGTTGCGGATCTCGTGGGCCAGCTGGGCGAGCAGGCGTCCCGACGCCGCCAGTCGCTCGCGCTGCACCAGCTCCGCCTGGAGGAGCTGGAGCCGTTCCTGCCGGTCCTCGAGCTCGCGGTTGGCCTCCTCGAGCTCCTGGAGCCGGGCCGAGAGGGTGCGGCGCATGGTGGCGAAGGCCTCGCTGACCCGGCGGATCTCGGCGACCGAGGAGCGCGGGAGCGGTGCGTCCGTGTCGCCGACGGCGAAGCGATCCGCCGCGTCCGCCAGCGCCTCGGCGGGTCGCGCGAGTCCCGTGGCGAAGATCCCACCCACGACCAGGGCGAAGAGGAGCGCGAGACCGCCGACCACCGCTCCCGTCCGCCTGAGGGAAGGGAGCACGGCCAGCTCCTCGTCGAGGTCCCGGGCGAAGACGACCCAGCCCGGGGGCGAGCTCTGGTCGGTTCCGGCCAGTCCCTTGCCCAGCGGGGCCGCGGCCGCCAGGAACGTGTGCTCTCCCACCGCGACCTCGACCACCGTGTCCCGGGCCGCCGTCGGGTCGAGCACCGACGCGAGGGCGAACCCGAGCTCCTCGGGAAGCGTGCTGGTGATCACATGACCACCCGAGGTGAGGATCAAGACGTCCGAGCGGGTGAGGCCCGAGAGCGTACCCGCCTCGGATTCATCGACCGCCGTCTGACCTCCCGCTGCGCCGACCCAGCGCCCGTCGCTCTTGACCGGGGCGAGGGCGAGCAGGTGGGCGCTCGCGGTGTCGGACACGACGGCCACGGGCATCTCGCCCCGGCGGGTGGCGTCCACCAGCTCCCGTGGCGGGGGGTCGCCCCCGAGGGCGCGGCCCGAGCCGTCCACCAGCACCGGCTCCTCGGGCAGCCCCGCGGCCGCGAGGGTCACGAGCTGGCGGGCCCGTTGCATCTCGCCCTCCCGAAGGGCCTCCGCCAGCCCCGGCGCACCCGCCAGCTCCCGGGCGTGCATCATCCGGACGTCGCTCACCGCCGCCCACCGGTTCTCCAGCACCATGGACGCCCGCGCCAGGTCGTCCCGGGTGCGCTCCACGAGCGCCTCGCCGAGGCGACGCTCGAGCAGGACCCCGGCGGGGATCAGCCCGGTCGCGAGGACCAGGAGCACCAAGAGCAGGAGTGCGCGTTTGAGTGACATCGATCTCATCCCCGGGACGTGCTTCCCCTGCAGGATGGGGAAGCGGGTCGTGCAAGTCCAACGAGCAGACCCGATGCCGTGGGGTGGGGAGGGGCCGACGAGGCTGGACCGTCAGGTCTGACGGGTGCTCCCGTGGCGTTCGCACCGGTGGGGTGTCGGCGTCACGATGTTTCATGGAACGCTGACGTTCCCGGGGTGGAACGGTCCAGGGAACGGCCGGTGGGGCCATTGCGTCGCCAACGAGCGCGTCGGGACTTGCCCCGGGGGCCGTGCGTGTTTACATATAGAGTGTCGATATATAGAGTGTCGATATAAAGAGCCGGTGAGCTCGTGAGGAGGAGGCGGAGTGTCCCGCCCGGTGGACATCCAGGCCCTGGGCCGCGCGATCCACGAGGTCGTGATCCTCGCCTCGCTGCGGGAAGGGCCGAAGCACGGGTACCAGATCGCCCTGGACGTGGAGCGCGAGACGGCCGGAGCCTTCCAGTTCCAGCACGGGACGCTGTATCCGATCCTGCACCGCCTCGAGGCGGAGGACCGGATCGAGGGCGAGTGGGACGCCGGCTCGGGTCGGCGCCGCAAGCTGTACCGCCTGACCGACGCCGGGCGGACGTCGCTGGTCGGGGAGACCGAGCGGATCGGCGAGGTGTTCGGGATCCTCCGGGACTACCTGCGCGAGCCTTCGGGAGGTGGAGCGTGAACGGGTTCGACCAGGAGCTGCGGGAGATCGCGGCCGGGCTCGAGCTGCCCGAGCCCGCCCGGTCGACGATCCTCCTCGAGCTGAAGGGGGATCTGGAGGACCTGAGCGCGTCGCTCCAGGCCAGCGGGATCCCCGAAGAGGAGGCGAGGTCTCGAGCGGTGGCGACCCTCCTGCCCGACACCGACTCCCTCGAAGCGCTCCGCAGCCTGCACCGGCCGTGGTGGGAGCGCCTGGTGGAGCGCTACTCCGAACCGGCCCGCAACCGTCTCGAGCGGCTCCTTCTCGCGGTGCTGGTGGGGGTTCTCCTGCTCGGTGGAGGAGGCACGCTCGCCCGTCTCGACCTGATGGCGTCCCCGTCGGGGTTCCTTTGGCCGGTGCTGGCCCTGGGCGCCTCCGGACTCGCGCTCGGTGTCTACAAGCTCCTGGATCTCTTCGTGAAGCAGGACCACCGCCCGTCCCGCCTGGGGCGGGGGATGTTCGCGCTGCCGGTCGTGTCCGCGGCGAGCGTGGTCCTGGCGTTCACGGGGGTCGTCTTCGACCTCTACGCGACGGCCGGGCGGATCGAGCAGGACGCCGCCGCCGCGACCTTGCACCTGCTCGAATGGATCCGTCGTGACGCCGTGCTGCTCTCGGTGGCCCTCATGGTGGCCGCCCTGGCCGCCGTGGCCTGGTTCCTCGCGTCCGTCCGAATCGCCCGGATCGCGCGTGCCGAGGCCGAGGTCTTCCGGACGCCGTCCGCGGTCGTCACGACGGGTCCGCACGATGGGAGGGAGAGATGATCGACTTCTTCCGGCAGGGTGGCCCGTTCATGTGGCCACTGCTCCTCGTAGCGGTCGCCGTGGCCGTGCTCGCGGTCCGCTCCGTCCTCCGCATGCGCGGGCCCGAGAGCCAGGACGTCCGTCTCGAGACGGGGATCGACGCGATCCTCTTCTGGGGGGCGTGGGGCGTCGTCCTGGGTTTGCTCGGCACGCTGGGAGGTGTCTACCAGGCGGCGGGCGCGATCTCCCGGGCCGCGGACATCTCGGTCCCGGTGGTCTGGGGCGGCATCCGGGTGGCGCTCACCACCACCATCTTCGGGCTCCTGGTCTTCGCCGTGGCGGCGGTGGTCTGGTTCGCCCTGCGGGTGCGGTACCGGCGCAGGACGGCGTCCTGAGGGATGCGGGCACGGGTCGCCGTCGTGCCCGGCGCGTCATCCGGGCGCCACGTCGACCCGGGCGCCCAGGGTGACGCGATCCGGCGTGACCGTGCACCGCCTGCCCAGCAGCCGGACACCGGCCCGGCGCGCCCCTTCGAGGGCGTCGGCGAAGTCCGGGTCGATGCCACGGGCCGCCACGATGCGGTCCGCGTCCGGGCGCTGCAGCACGAACAGGACGGCCCCCTCCCAACCGTCGCGGGCGGCGATGTCGGCCAGCTCCCGGACGTGACGGGCGCCCCGGGCGGTCACGGCGTCGGGGAAGAGCGCCACCCCGTCGTCCACCAGCGTCACGCTCTTGACCTCGAGGACCAGGCGGGCCGGCTCCGGCCGCTCGCGGGTCGGGAGGGGGCCGTCGCCCGGGGCCGTTCCCCGGGGGCCTTCCAGGAGAAAGTCGAAACGCGACCGGCCGTGGCTCCACTC
>JASFUL010000142.1:0-10678 GCA_050050315.1 Gemmatimonadota bacterium | reverse complement strand
GGGGCCGCGCCCGGGGACGGACGTTTGACCGGATGCGAGACACGGCCCACGTTGCGCGTGCCGTCGTCCCCCTCTTCCGGAACGCTGCCATGCGCCGCCTCGTCCCCGTCCTCGTGGCCCTCGCCGCCGCCGCTTCCGTCGTCCACCCGACCCTCCTCCACGCCCAGACGACCGCGACCGAGCGCGCCGCGGCCGGGACCGTGGTGGAGCGGATCGACGCCCTCCAGGCCGAGCTGGCCCCCCAGAAGCTGGCGGCGGGCCTGGTCGGGCGGCGGACGTCCGACAAGGAGGAGCTCCGTGACCGGGTGCGGAGCCTGTGGTACGACGAGCTCCAGGCCGTCTCGGACCACATCGGGCGGAACCCGGAGCCCGGCTTCCAGGAGTTCGAGACCGTGGACACGCTCACGGGCATCCTGGAGGCCCGAGGGTTCGCGGTGGAGACCGGGGTCGCGGGGCTCGAGACGGCGTTCGAGGGGTCGTGGACGTCCCCCGCGGGGGCGGACGGTCCCGCGCTGGGGATCATCGTGGAGTACGACGCCCTCCGGGGGACGCAGGGAGACTACCACGGCTGCCAGCACAACGCCCAGAGCCCCGTCGGCTTCGCGGCCGCGTTCGCCCTCGCGGAGCACATGGCGGACGAAGGACGCCCGGGATCGATCCGCGTGTACGGCACGCCCGCCGAGGAGATGGGTCCCCCGTCCAAGGTGACCATGCACCGGGCGGGCGTGTTCGACGACGCCGACGTCCTGATCCGGAGCCACGGATCGGGTGAGACCAGCCGAAATCGGGCCGGTTTCGGCGTGTGCTGCCTGAACATCAACATGGTGCGGTACACGTTCACCGGCACGCCCGCGCACCAGCGCCAGTCCTGGGCCGGGCGCAACGCGCTGTCGGCCGCCGTGCAGTTCTACACGGCCGTGGACCATCTCCGACCCTCCTTCCGACCGGAGGCCGTGATCCAGGGCGTCCTTCCCGAGGCGGGCAAGGCGCCCAACGTCGTCCCCGATCGCGCCGTGGCCGACTACTATATCCGCTATCCCGACGAGGTGTACCTGGCCCACATCGACTCGATGATGGCCGACGCCGCCCGGGCCGCCGCCCTGGCCACCGGCACGGAGGTGGAGATCGAGACGTACGGCGAGTACCGCGACGGGATCACCCTGGGCACCCTCGAGGAGCTGGGCTTCGCCTACGCGGAGGAGCTCGGCGCCCCCCGCATCAACCCCGAGGCCCAGCGGCCCGCCGGCTACGAGGAGACGGGCTTCGTGACCCGCGACATTCCCGGTCTGGGCGTGAGCGTCTTCTCGTCCTCGGCGCCCGGACATTCCTACGGGCGCTGGGAGGACTCCATGAAGGACGTGGGGCACACCGGCTTCCTCCTCGACGCCCAGATCATGGCCTCGGTCCTCTTCGACTACCTCGAGGACGCCGCCTTCCGGAGCGCGGTGCAGCGTGAGCACGGCGAGATGGCCCGCCTGTTCGACCGGTATCTCGAGGCCCTGCGCGAAGCCTACGCGGAAGAAACGGGCGTCTACTGACGGCGGACGGAACCACCGGAGGGCTCGAGGTCGGCGTCGTCGTAGGCGCCGCCGACCAGCCGGTAGCCGTACTGGAGGGTCGCCGGACCCACGAACACGCCCCCCACCAGGGGGTGCTCGCCCTCGAGGCTCCACGCGGCCTCCTCCCGGCACGATCGCTCCCTGTGCCCCGCGAACGCCACGCGGACGACCCCGGCCAGCCCCGTACCGGCCGGCGGCACGATCACCTGCCGACCCCGGGAGCCCGGCCCACCGCGCACCGGCCCGGACGGCGTGCAGGTCACCCGCGCCACGAGTCCCTCGGCCCGGACGGTGCCGGTCAGCGTCCCGTCGCGTGCGCCGCGCAGCGTCACCCGACCCGGGGCGGCCGGGTGCCCCCTGGAGCGCATGAACGAGGCGTAGGCGGCGTCCGGCATCCAGAACCCGAGGACCAGCAGCGGCAGGCCGGGACCGGGAGCCTCCCCTCCCTCGGCCGCCCCGATCCGCGCGAACCAGAGCGCCGCGACCGCGTCCTCCGGCCGCTCCGGGCTCCTCCCGTCCAGGATGAAGGTCCCGGCGCGCACGATCTCGAGGAAGGACACGCCCCAGCGACCCCGCGCCGGGTTCTGCTCCAGCCAGGCGCCGGCCCACGGCACCCCGTCGGCGGCGAGCTCGCCCACCGTGACGAACTGGAGGCCCGACGGGAGCCGATCCGCCACGGGCGTGGGGTCGAAGGTCACCCATCCGACCACCTCCTCGGGGTCCTCCACGACCCAGCGGGTACGGGCACCTTCGGGAAGCGTCGGGAGCTGGGCGCCCGCCCGGAGCGGGCCGGCCGCCACCAGCCCCGGAACCACCAGGAGGAGCGTCGCCGTCGGCGAGATCGGAGGGCTCATCGGGTCGCGCGACCGGTCAGGGGTCGGATGAGGGCGATCCCCACCAGGGGGCCCAGGGCGAGCGCCGCGAAGGCCCACCTCCAACCCACCATCTCCGCGAACCACGGGGTGGCCTGCAGCGTGATGCCCGTGAGGGCGAAGCCGAAGGACGTCTGCAGGGTCAGCGCGGTGCCCACCGCGTGTGAGGGTGCGACCTCCGTCACGATGGCCGAGAACTGGGCGCTGTCGGCCACGACCAGGAAGCCCCACGCCCAGGTGAACCCGACCACCACCCACCAGGGAGCGCCGAAGGCGAGGCCCGCTCCCAGGCAGCACAGGCCACTGCCCGCCATCGACACCATAGTCCACTCGGCCCTTCCGATCCGGTCCGCGATCGCCCCGCCGATGGCGCAGCCGAGAGCCCCGGTGGCGATGGCCCCGAACGAGGCGAGGTCCACCGTGGAGCCGCCCGTCCCGGCCCGCGCGGCGAGGTAGGCCGGGACCCACGCCCACACGCTGTACAGCTCGAGCATGTGCCCGCAGTACCCACCGATGGCCATGCGCGTCTCGCGGTGCCGGACGACGGTCCCCACGAGGGACCATCGGAACGGCCGCCGCTCGAAGCCGAAGGGGCCGTCCCGGTAGAGCAGCGCCACGAGGAGCGCCGCGCCCAGCGCCGCGAGGGAGGTGGCGACCACCACCGACTCCATGGTGCCCCCGCCGAGCGCCTTGATCAGGTACGGCGTCGCCTTCCCCGCCGTCAGCGCGCCCACCACGACCCCGATCGCCAGGCCCCGGGCGGCCCGGAACCAGGTCGCTGTCATCTTCATGGCGGGAGGGTAGACGCCCGCCAGGGCGGCGCCCGTCAGGAAGCGCAGCGCGACGGCCGCCGCGAAGCCGGATGCCAGGAGCAACCCCGCGTTCGCCGCCGCCGCCAGCACGGCCGAGGCCGTGAAGTACCAGCGGGCGGGAACGACGTCGGCCAGGTTGAGGAGCGCGGCCAGCGCCGTGCCGGCGACGAAGCCGAGCTGGACGGAGGTCGTGAGCCACCCCACCTGCTGGGGTCCGAGGTCCCACAGCCGGGCCAGATCCGGCGAGACGGCGCTGGCCGCGAACCAGGACGACATGCCCAGGAGCTGGGCGAGGGCCAGCACGACGAGGATGGGCCATCTGCGCATGGGGGCTCCGTGCCGTCGGAGGTTCCGGCGCAGGGAACTTGCTCGGGTGGCGGCCGGCCCACCAGACCCCGTCGTCGGCGGGCACCCGGGGCCGGCGGACGGGGTACCGAGCACCTTGCCTCCGCCGGAGGCCCAGGTCTAGGTTGACCGTCGACCCCGTGAGTCGTCGGGTCCCACCTCTTCCCGCGATCGTCATGGGCCGCATCCTCCTCATCGTGGTCGCCCTGATCGCGGGGGCCTCTCCCCCGCCCGCAGTGGGCCAGGACCGACCGACGACGTTCGTCATCGTGCACGGCGCCTGGGGAGGCGGATGGGCGTGGCGCGGCATGGAACGCCGACTGAGGGCTCACGGATACGAGGTGCTCCGCCCCACCCTGACGGGTCTCGGAGAGCGCATGCACCTCGCCTCCCCTCAGATCGGCCTCTCGACCCACATCGAGGACGTCGTGAACGTCCTGGTCTTCGAGGACGCCCACGAGGTCGTGCTCGTCGGACACAGCTACGGGGGCATGGTCGCGACGGGCGTCGCCGACCGGGTTCCGGAGCGGATCCGGCGGCTCGTGTATCTCGACGCCCTGGTTCCCGAGGACGGGGAGTCGGTCGCCGACCTGATGCCCGGGCTGATCGCGTCCGTGCAGGAGGGCGCCCGGGCGCGCGGACGAGCCCGGGAAGGATTCCTGGTGCCCTACTGGTCCGATCCGGCGGCGCCGCTCCCCAAGGACGTCGACCAGTCCCTGCGGACCCTGACCGAGCCCATCGAGCTCTCGAGCCCTCCGGGAGCCGGACTGCCCGTCACGTACGTGCTCACACGGGAGGGGGCCGACTCGTCCGACGCGTTCGACTGGGCCGCCGAGCGTGCCCGGCGCTACGGGTGGGACGTGCGGGTCATGGAAGCGGACCACGTTCCCTACCGTACGGCGCCCGAGGCGCTCCTGGACCTCCTGCTGGAGCTGGACCCCGACGGACCTTCGACGGGCGGGCCCCCCTCGCTCTCGCTCGTCCCGACCCCAACCCCCGGCCAGGCGAGGAAACCCGAGGCCATTCCCGCCCGTCCGACAGAGGAGGGGGGGCCACCTCGACGGTCGAGGCTGTTAGCTTTCTACCGGTGTGCCTCCCCGCCGGCCGACGGCCGGCTCGAACTCGCTGGCACGACCCTCATCGGGAGATAGGCATGCGACACTTTCGTTCGGCACTGGCCGGAGCGCTGGCGCTCGTTGCGCTGGCGTTCCTCGCTGCGCCCCCGGGAGCGGCGGCGCAGGACTACACAATCGTCGGGCGCGTCCTCGACGCCGTGACCGGAGCCCCCATCTCGGGCGCCCAGATCAGCATCGAAGGGACCTCGCTCGGCGCGATCTCCGACCAGACGGGGCGCTACAGCATCCCCGCCGCCCTCTCTTCCGGGACGTACACGCTCCGCGTGACGTACATCGGGCGCGAGGCCGCCACCAACCAGGTCACGCTGGGCGCGGAAGGGATCGTACGCGCGCCGGACTTCCTCCTCCGGGAATCCGCCCTCGAGCTCGGTGAGATCGTGGTGACCGGCACGGCGGGACCCACGTCGCGCCGTGCGCTCGGCAACTCGGTATCGACGGTGGCCGCCGAGGACGTCTCGAAGTCGGTCGCGACGACCATCGACCAGACGCTGCAGGGCCGCGTCGCCGGCGCGACGATCATCTCCAACACCGGCACGCCGGGCGGCGGCGTCTCCATGCGCCTCCGCGGGACGAGCTCCATCACGGGCGGCGCCGAGCCCCTGTTCATCGTCGACGGCGTCATCATCGACAACAACGGGGACCAGCAGATCAACGTCGGCTACCGGTCGAACCCCTCGAACCGGCTGGCCGACCTGGATCCCGACGACATCGAGCGCGTGGAGATCCTGAAGGGCGCGGCCGCGGCGGCGCTGTACGGCTCCCGGGCCAATAACGGGGTCGTACAGATCTTCACCAAGAGGGGCCAGGCGGGGGCAACGCGGATCGTCGTCTCGACCAAGATCCAGCGGAGCGAGCTGACCGAGAGCCTGCCCTGGGCCCTGACCCCGGTGGACACGGACGGCAATCCCGTCACCCGGTACAACCACGAGGACCTGCTCTTCCGCGACGCCTGGAGCAACGACTCGTACGTGGCGGTGTCGGGCGGCTCCGGGGACACGCGCTACTACCTTTCCGCCAACTGGCTCGACCAGGAGGGCATCGAGATCGGGTCGGGCCACGAGAAGCTGAACCTGCGCCTGAACCTCGACCAGGGCTTCAGCGACTGGCTGGAGCTGTCCGCGGGCGCGAACCTCGTCCGGAGCCACACCGATCTCCAGATCAACGGCGAGAACGGAACGGGCGGGCTCCTGACGGCCATCGTCTTCACGCCCACCACCGTGGATCTGGCCGAGCGCGACCCGGAGACCGGGGAGTACGTCAACGACGCGTTCGTGTTCGCCAATCCGCTCTCGGTGGTCGACGACTGGAGCACGCCCCAGGACATCCGCCGCTTCGTCGGGTCGTTCCAGGCACGGGCGAACCCCACCGAGGGCCTCACGGCGGAGTACCGGCTCGGGTACGACAACGTCGACATGGAGACGGCGCTCTTCATCCCCCGGGGCGCCACCGGCTCGCCGACCGGCACGGCGTCGTCGGTGAACCGGACGAGCAGCCTCATCAACAACGACATCGTCGCCAACTACCAGTGGGCCGTCGGCGACGCTCTGGACCTGACCACCTCGGCCGGGATGAACTCGACGGTCGAGAAGGTGCAGAACCTAAACCTGGGCGCGTCGGACCTCGCGCCGGCCACGGAGCTCGTCCGCGGCGCGGTGCAGTCGGCTTCCGAGGGGGAGGTCGAGACCACAACCCTCGGCTTCTTCGCCCAGCAGCAGATCGGATACCGGGATCGCCTCTTCGTCGCCGGCGGACTCCGCTGGGACGCCTCGTCGACCTTCGGTGAGGACGAGCGCTGGCAGCTCTACCCCAAGGTCTCGGGGTCGTGGGTCATCTCGGACGAGTCGTTCTTCGAGGGCCTCCCGGACGCCGTCACCCAGCTGCGCCTGCGCGCGGCCCTCGGGTACGCGGGCAACCAGCCCACGCTGGGCCAGGCGTACGCGCGCTTCGCTCGCTACGGGACGACCAACAACGTAGGCCGTCTCGGGCTCGTGCCCCTCGGGCAGGCCGGAAACCCGAACCTCAAGCCCGAGCGGCAGCGCGAGTGGGAGGCGGGCTTCGACCTCTCGCTCTTCGAGGAACGCATCGGCCTGAACTTCACGTACTACGACCAGTTCATCGAAGATCTGCTCCTCGACCGTCCGTTCTCGCCCAGCACGGGCTTCAGCAACATCCTCCAGAACGTAGGCGAGATGTCGAACTGGGGGACGGAGATCGAGCTGCGGACGGTCAACATCGACCGGCCGGACTTCGGCTGGAGCTCACAGGTCATCTACTCGCGCAACAACAACATCGTCGACAGCCTGGCCGTCGACCCGTTCGGCGCCGGATACAACAACTGGGTGCAGCAGGGCTACCCGATCGGCGTCTTCCGCATGCCCGCCTACGAGAGGGACGGGAACGGCAACATCGTCACGGACGACGTCGGTCCGGTGCTCGCCGCAGACCGGCAGATCGTGGGCAATCCATGGCCCGACTACGCCCTCTCGCTGAACAACGACTTCCGGTTCGGCCGCCAGCTGACCCTCTCGGTGCTGCTCGACGGGCAGTTCGGCCACGAAGTCTGGAACCAGACCCAGCGGATCATGGACATCTTCAGCGCGGGCCCGCTGTACGACCAGCTCCTGCGCGGGGAGATCACGTCCGAGTACCGGAGTCGGGTCCAGGGCATCTGGGAGGCCTACCTCGAGGACGCCTCCTTCGTGAAGCTGCGCAACCTCACGCTGCGCTACGATCTGGGCAGCGAAAACGACTTCGTCCGCCGCCTCGGCGCCGAGGGACTGCAGGTCGAGCTCCAGGGGCGCAACCTGTACACCTGGACCGACTACAGCGGCTACGATCCCGAGGTGAACATGTTCGGGCTCAGCACCGTGGCCCGCGGGGTCGACTTCGCCACCTATCCGAACGCCCGCACCGTGAGCCTCGGGCTCCGGGCGATCTTCTGAGGAGGCCGACGATGAACCGCATGAATCGCATGCGCCGGGTGCTCCCGGCCGTCATGGTCGGCGCGCTGGCGGTCACCGCCTGCGACCTCGACCTCACCGACCCGAACAACCCCACCGAGGCGGACGTCCTCGAGACCATCTCGGGTGTTCTCCAGGTCGCCGTCGGGCTCCAGGCCGAGTACGGCAACGAGCTCGTCGACCCGATCTACGTTCCGGCCCTGATCGCCGACGAGGTCGGGGCGGGAGGTGGGACCTTCCAGTACATTCAGCAGATCGACGTCGGCGGCACGGAGTTCGACAACGCCGTCGGGTCGTCCGAAGCGCCGTGGGCCGGCCAGTACGACGTGGTCCAGATCGCCAACGTGCTCATCGCGGAGGCCCCCGACGTGGGGATGGGTGAGGCGACCCTCAGCGGCGTCCTCGCCCTCGCCAAGACGTACAAGGCGATGGCCTTCGGCAACCTGCTGATGATCTTCGAGCGGATTCCGGTGGACGTCGACCCGAACGATCCGTCGCCGGAGTTCACCACGCGGGAGGCGGGAATCGAGCGGGTCTTCTCGCTCCTCGACGAGGCCCGTCAGCACCTCCAGTCGCAGCCCGCGTCGGAGACCTTCAACAGCGAGATCCTGGCTCCCGGGCTGGACCTGCCCGAGCTCGTCGAGGCCATGACGGCGCGGTACGCGCTGGCCTTCGGGCGGTACAGCGAGGCCGGCTCGGCGGCCGCCCGGGTGAACCTGGGAGAGATGTCGTACTTCACGTTCACGGCCAACGACGTCAACCCGCTGTGGAACCTGTGGGTCAACGGCGGCAACTCCACCGAGATGCGCCCGGAGGACGCCTTCCGTCTCGAGGCCGAGGCGGGCGACCAGCGAGTCGCGTACTGGGCGACCGAGGCCGACGTCCAGGGGGCGAACGTCGCCCTCGACGAACACGTGCACTACGGGGCCCGGGACGCGTCCGTGCCCGCGGTCTTCCCCGACGAGATGCGCCTCATCATGGCCGAGGTCGCGGCCAGGAGTGGCAACCTCGGGAACGCGATCGACCTGATCAACGACGTGCGCGAGCCTTGCACCTCACCCTTCGACGAGCCGGTGGCGTGCCTGCCGGCGTTGGACGCCGAGGACCTGCCGACCCAGGCGGCCGTGCTGGACCAGATCCTGACGGAGCGGCGCTACGAGCTCTTCGCGCTGGGGTTGCGCTGGAACGACCTCAAGCGCTTCGGGGAGACGGTGAAGTACAACTACATGCCCGTGCCCCAGAGCGAGTGCGACCGGAACGTGAACACGCCCAACGAGCTGTGCTTCCATCCCTGAGGTGGAGGGCGCCTGAGCGGCGTCCGTGCGCCGGGGCGGGGTTTCCCCGCCCCGGCGTTTCTCGTTCGAGGGGTCGGCGTCGGGCTCGTCAGCCCACCAGCTTCCGGGCGACGAACCAGAGGTTGGCCGGCCGCTCCGCCAACCGGCGCATGTACCACGGGAACCAGTGGGAGCCGTAGCTTATGAGCACCCGCAGACCGTGTCCGGCTTCGAGGGCCCACGCCTGGTCGGCCAGCCCGATCCCGTAGAGCATCTCGAACTCCCACGCCTCGGGCTCGACGCCTTCCCGCTCGGCCAGCGTGGCGACGTCCCGGAGGATCCGGGAGTCGTGGGTGGCGATGCCTGGACGCCCGACGCGCCCCTCCGCCCGGGCCCTCAGCAGGATCGCCGCGAGCTTCATGAAGTTCGCGTCCACGTCGCTCTTCCGGGGATAGGCCAGGTCGGTCGGCTCGCGGTAGGCACCCTTCACCAGGCGGATGGCCGGGGCCAGGGGGAAGAGCGCCTCCAGGTCGGCCTCGGTCCTGTACAGATACGCCTGCAGGCACACGCCGACGTTCTCGTGCTCTTCCCTCAGCGAACGGAACAGCTCGAGGGTGGGATCGACGTACGGAGACGACTCCATATCGATCCAGACCATCGTCCCGTCCTCACCCGCGGCCCGCACGAGGTCCGCCAGCCCCTCGGCGGCCACGTCCCGACCGAGGTCGAGCCCCAGCTGGGTCGGCTTCACGGACAGCTCGGTGTCCAGCCCCCGGGAACGGATGGTCCCCAGGAGGTCGACGTAGTGGTCCACGACCCCGCGGGCCGTGGCGCGGTCGTCCACGTTCTCGCCCAGCAGGGTCAGGATGGTCCCCGCGCCACGCTCGTCCAGCCCGGCCGCCTCCCGGAGGGCGTCCTCGGGCTCCTCCCCGGGCATGAAGCGCCGGGCCGCCCTCTGCACGAACGTCATGCGGGGGAGCCGCCCCGCCAGGAAGGGGTTGGTGGAGGCCGCCAGCAGGAGCGACCGGAGCGGGCCGCTCACGCCCCCCCCGGCATGCGGATGGGCTCTTCCTCGGGCAGGAACGAGACGCCCGCCGCCTCCAGCGCGTCCCGGAGAGGCCCGACGAGCACGCGGTCGAGCCGGTTGACCTCCGTGACGATCGTCTCCAGCGCGGCCCGGGCCCTCGCCATCGCCTCCCGCTCGAGCGCCGTGGGGGCCCCCGCGTTGGATCCGAGCCGGAAGAGCGGCGCGCTGACCGTCCGGGCGAGCGGCTCGCCTCCACAGATGCCCTGGCACTCCGGGCCGGTGAAGAAGCGCTCCCGCACGGCGGCGAGGGTGTCGCGCGCGGCCCGGCCGCGCTCCAACGGGGCCCCCGCCTCGGCCGGCAGCTCCTGGACGAGGCGGTCGAGCTCCGAGATCCTCCTCGCCACCCGCTCGCGTGCCTGGTCGAGGACGTCGGTGTAGCCGCGCATCACCGCCAGCGCCTCCAGCATGGCCGTGCGGGCGGCTCGCCCGGTCGCCCGGCGCGGGTCGGGGAGCACCTCCAGCGTCCCGGAGCTGGACGCGTCGCCCACCGTGACGGTCACCTCGTAGGAGCCCGGCAGCACCTCGGCCCCCTCGGTCGACGGCGCGGGAGCGTCCTCCCCCGCCCGCAGATCCCAGACCACCCGGTTGACCCCGGACTCCGCCGGCCCGCTCAGCGCGACAACCTCCCCACCC
>JASFUL010000141.1:0-10712 GCA_050050315.1 Gemmatimonadota bacterium | reverse complement strand
AACCTCGTGGGGTGGATGGCCGCCCGGAGCGACGGCGACGCCTACGGCGACCTGGTCCTCTTCCGCTTCCCCTCCGGCCGGCACGTGGACGGGCCCAGCCAGGTGGAGGCCCGGATCGACAACGACGCCGTGATCTCGGAGCAGTTCACGCTCTGGGGTCAGGTGGGGTCCGAGCTCATGCGGGGCATCGTGCTCGTCATCCCCCTGGGGGATGCGGTGCTGTACGCCGAGCCGGTGTTCCTCCGGCCGGAGACGCTGGACTTTCCCGAGTTGCGGCGGATCATCCTGGCCGACGCCTCGCGGGTGGTCATGCACCCGACCCTGGACGCGTCGGTCTCGGCCCTGGTGGGCGAGCTGCCCGCCGTGGCGCCGGCCGTGGAGGGCGAGGAGGAGGTCACCGAACCGGAGGAGGTTCCGCCGGCGCCTGCCCTCACGGGCGACCTCGACGAGCTGCGCCGGAAGCTCCGGGAGGCGATCCGGAGCCTGCAGGAGGCGCTGGACGCGCTGGGCGAGGCGAGGCCGGATACGGCGGGGGGCGGGGGGTAGAAGGACCCTCTCCCACGACTCTCCGCGCGCAGTCGATCGACGCGTTCCATTCGAGACGGTGCGCCCGGGCCAGGCTGTCCTGACTCGGAGTTGAGGCGACAGAAGGTCGTCGAACCCCGAGGGCACGAACCGGTAGGGATCGATCCCCTTCGTCGCTGCGAGGGGTTGGCTCACCTCGCGCTTTCCCCCGTTCGGAGGGGAGAAGTCCTACCGTGCGGCCGGGACGCGCTGGACCGTCGCGCTTTCCCCCGCGGCGAGTTCGTCCATGTGGCCAACACCGACGCCGGCACGGCTGACGCCACCGACTTCGAGCGCTGCGAGGACGGTCCTCGTGGCGCCGACGGTCCGGGCTTGCAGGACGGAACCGGGCGCCCGACAGTGACCGTCACACCTCCACCCGGGACGTCCGATGCTCGACGGACCTTCGATGTACCGCCGGGTCGTGATCGCCCTTCTGGCCGGCGCCTGTATCCTCTCGTGCGGTGAGGCCGCGCCCGATGGGGAGGCACGTGCGGGGAGCGGCCCTGAGGGACGGTCCTTCGCGAACGTCCTCACCGACAGTGCCCGTCTGGACCTGGAAGCCGGCAGCATGTGGTACCGGGTCGTCGGAAGCGGGAGCGGCACGCCCGTGATCCTGCTTCACGGCGGCCCCGGCTTCTCGAGCCACTACCTGAAGGCGATGGAGGCGCTGGGCGACGACCGGCCCGTCGTTCGATACGATCAGTTGGGCAGCGGCAAGTCGGACGTCACGACCGACAGCTCCCTCTGGACCGTCGAACACTTCGTCGCTCAGCTGGACTCCCTCCGCAGCCACCTCGGCCTGGAGCGGGTCCACCTCTACGGCCACTCCTGGGGCACCATGCTCGCGATCGAGTACTACCGGGCCCACCCGGAGTCGGTCGAGAGCCTGGTGCTGGCCAGCGCGGCGTTGGATGCGCGGGCCTGGGAGCGCCACGCTCGCGAGCTGCTCACCACGTTGCCCGACTCCATGGTCCAGGCCGTGGAACGTCGTGAGGCGGAAGGCAACTACGAGGCCCCGGACTATGAGGCGGCGCTCGACGAGTTCTACGGTCGGTACGTCTGGCTCCGGCCCGTCGCCGCCGACCTGGACAGCATCTTCGCGACGTACAACCCGGGCATCTACGGCTACATGTGGGGTCCCAGCGAGTTCACGGTCAACGGGACGCTGGGCGATTTCGACGCCACCCCGATGCTCGGGGACATTGCGGTTCCAGTACTCTTCACGGTGGGTGAGTTCGACGAGGCGGGCCCGGAGACGATCGCCAGGTTCGGAGAGATGACGCCCGGTTCCCGCGTGGTCGTGATTCCCGACGCGGCGCACATCACGGGGTGGGACAATCCGGAAGCAGACGTCCGCGCGGTTCGCGAGTTCCTGAGGGAGGTGGACGCGGGGCGGTGAGGCGAGGGACCGCGCGCGCCGCCTACGGAGCGACCGGACCCGGCCAGGTGTCCGACAGCCGATGCCCCCCGGGCCACGGGTCGTCCGGGTCGAGCATGTGCTGATGGACGCCGGTGATCCACGCCCGCCCCGTGACGGACGGGATCACCGCCGGCTTGCTCCCCACGGTCGTCTCGGACTCGATTCGACACCGGAACTCGGAGTCGATGATGGAGCGGGCCACGTACCGGTCCCCCGGGCCCATCTCGCCCCGGGCGTGGAGCACGGCCATCCGGGCCGAGCAGCCGGTGCCGGTCGGCGAGCGGTCGATCTTGCCCGGGCGGATGGCGACGGCGTTGCGACCCCGGAGCACGCGGCCCTCCCGGACGACGGGCTCGGCGAACTGGCAGAAGGAGAGGTGGTCCCACTCGGGGTTCTGGGGATGGTCGAAGCCGAGCTGCTCGTTTGCGGCCGCCGTGATGCGCACCCCGAGCTCCGCCAGCTCGCGGGCCTGGGCGGGCGCGATCTCGACCCCGCACGCCCCGGCGTCGACGATCACGAAGCTGTCGCCCCCGTAGGCGGTGTCGACCCTCAGCGTGCCGAGCCCCGCCACCTCGAGGGGCGCGCCCAGCCGGTCGGCGAAGGAGGGCACGTTCGTGATGGTGATCCGCTCGACCCTGCCGTCCCTGCAGGCGGCCCGCGCCTCCACCAGCCCGCCGGGCGCCTCGAGCACGAGCCGCGTCTCGGGCTCCTCCATGGGGAGGATGCCCGTCTCCAGCAGGACGTGGGCCACGCACATGGAGTTCGAGCCCGACATGGGCGGCGTGTCCGCGGGTTCCATGATGATGAAGCCCATCTGCGCGCGCGGGTCGACCGGCGGCACGAGGAGGTTCACGTGGCGGAAGACGCCGCCCCGCGGCTCGTTGAGCACGAAGTCGCGCAGGGTCCGGTCCCGTTCGATGAAAGCCCGCTGCTCCCACAGCGTCTCGCCGGGGGGCGGCGCGACCCCGCCGACGATGACGTCCCCGACCTCGCCCTCGGCGTGGCAGCTCACGACGTGGACGGTCCGTGAGCTACGCATGCTCGGCCCCTCCGAGCCCAGCCTCGATCCGCCTGGCCGTGGGCGTGGTGGACAGCCCCCCGAGGGCGGTGCACCGGAGCGTGTGGGGAAGGCTCTGTCCGACCTCGTACATCGTCACGATCACCTCGTCCAGGGGGATGACCGGGTCCATGCCCGCCAGGGCCATGTTGGCCGAGGCCAGGGCGTTGGAGGCGCCCAGGACGTTCCGGCCCAGGCAGGGCACCTCCACCCGGTTGGCCACCGGGTCGCAGATCATGCCCAGCGTGTTCTGCAGCGCCATGGACGAGGCCGCCAGGGCCTGCCGGGTGCTCCCGCCCCCCAGGTGCACAAGCGCCGCCGCGGCCATCGCCGCCCCCGCGCCGGTCTCGGCCTGACACCCGCACACCTCGGCCGCAAACGTGGAGTCGGCGGCGATGAAGACGCCGACGATGCCGGCGGCCAGCATGGCCCGGGCGGCCTCCTCGCGGGCCGCGTCGGAGCCCAGAGCCTCCCCGACGCCGAGGCCGGCCCGGCGATGGGCCGCCGCCAGGCAGGCCCCGGGAAGCGCCCCGCAAGACCCCGCGGTCGGCGCCGCCACGATGACGCCCATGGAGCTCTTCACCTCCATGAAGGCCGTCACGTAGAGGATCATGGTGTTCAACAGGTCCCCACGCCGGCGGTCCGCGCCCAGGAGCGAGCCGCCATCCACGGCGGCCCGGAACGCCGGCGCCTGGGCCGGCAGGATCCGGTCGCCGTACTCGGTGCCGGCCAGGCCGTCCAGCAGGGAGCGCTCCAGGATGTCGACGATCTCGACCATCCGGGCCAGGACCTCGTCTTCCGTGATCCCGCCACGGGCCGCCTCGTACTCCGCGGCGAGTCGCCACAGGGGGTGGAGGTCCGGGTCCTCGCCGCCCGCCGGCCGCTCATTCTCGGCGGCCGCCTGCACCTCGGCGAAGCGGAGGAGCTCCGCGGCCGAGGTGAAGGGCACCTCCACGTCCCGCCGGGAGAGGACGGGTAGGACGGGGGGGAGCGTCCGAACGGCCCGGACCCCCGGCACCCGCCGGATGCGCGACACCGTCCCGGCGGGCAGGGGCGCCTGGCCCCGGATCTCGAGGAGGTCGAGGCCGGCGCCCGGGCGATGGAGGACGTCGTCCGGATGGACGACCGTGGGACGGTCGCCGGCGGCGGCCGTCGCCCGACCCCCTTCCGAGAGGATCGATTCCACGGCGGCCCGGACGGACTCGACCGCATCCCCCGCCTCCAGGAACACGAGCGTCTCGTGGCAGTCCCCCTCCAGGCTCAGCTCGACGCCGTCCACTTCGGTGACCCGGATCATCCCGCCCCCGACGGACAGCGCCGTCATCCGGTGCTCCCGGCCCCCGCCCCTCAGCGTCATCCGGTACGTGTTGGGATGGGAGGCCGGGTAGTCGGTGATGCGGAAACGGACGTCGATCCCCGCGTCCCGCACGGCGCGGACCGAGCCCACCAGCCGCGCGTCGGTGGCGTCCCAGCCCAGCAGGCCCCCGCACAGGCCCATGTCCGAGCCCTGGCTCTCGTGGGTGGTGGCCAGGGAGCCGGTGGGGTGGAACTCCACCAGGGCCTCGGTGAGCTCCCCGTCCATGAGGGCCCGGGCCAGCCGCCCGATCCGGACGGAGGCGGCGCAGTGCGATGACGACGGCCCGCGCATGACGGGGCCGACGACGTCGTTGAAGATCGAGGGAGGGGCGGCCCCAGGAGGGGGGGAGTCCGTGGGGACGATGGGGAGCTGGGTCATGGGGTGGGCGTCGGTGTGAAGTGAGCGGTGCGGCTCCGCGCGGGCCGTGCGTCCCACAGTAGCATGAAAGCGTGTGTCGCGGGGACGGCCGAGCGGGCAAGGCCCCGGCAGCTTTCCCGAGATCGAGGTCCGGGTTCCCCCCTGGACGAGAAGGGACCAGCGCCGAGAGCCCCTGGCGCAAGGCAGGCTTCCCAGGCTTGACGGTGGTTTGACGGTCCGGAGGTACGCTTCATCGATCGACCTACGCCCTCCATCCCGGAGTGTGGAAAGGATGAAGAAGCTCGTTTGGGTGGTTTCGCTCCCGTTTCTCGTCTGGGCCTGCGGCGACGGACCGACCGATCCCTCCGGGACCCTGCGTCCCGGGCAGGCCCTCCAGGCGTCGGGTGGAGGGAAAGGGCCGCCTGGGAATGGAGGGGGTGGCGGCAAGAAGAAGGACCCGGGCGACATCACGATCGATGAGTTCTTCGTCTACGAAGCCGGCGGGCTCTCCCACGTGCACGTGGTCCTGAGTGAGGTGCCGGACATCCTCGGCTCGGGAGGGGTTCTCGATCACGTGGGCGACGGAATTCAGGGGTACGACCCCCTGGAGCCGTTCGGTGCGGGCGCCGGCACCATGGCCTCGGAAACGGAGGCGGGGATCCAGATGCTCGAAGACGGTCGTGCGCACGTGGACCTTCCCATGGATCCCGAGGAGTTCCTGAACTCCCCGTACTTCGATCTCGACGGGCAGGGTGGCGACCCCTGGGCCTTCTACGTGGTGTGGGACTACCTGGATGGTGACAACGTCACCCACGCACCCAGGACCCCGGACGGGATCGTGCTCGACGGGGTCACCCACGGGATCGAGGAGTCCGACGTCACCGGCGCGGGGCACTCCGACCCCTTCGGGACGGTGCGGTCCTGGGCGTCGATCGGTGGTCAGGCGGCCGCGAACGGCTCCACCTGGGTGGAATCGATCGACGTCGCGAACGCGTCCTGCTACCGCACCACCGTGGGCAAGGGCAGGAATCGCAGGGCCGCCACGGTCGTCGAGATCCAGGCGGACGTGAGCTTCGGCAACGGCATGAGCAGCGACTTCTGGTACAGCATCGGTCTGGCAGTCGCCGACTCGGACGCCTTCGTGGATCGGTACGAGGGGTCGGTCTCGACGCCGACGCTCCAGGCCACGGTGGAGGGTTCGCCCAGCAGCGTCGACGTCCGGCTGCTCGTCGACCACGTCTTCCCCTACTTCGAGTATTCCGGTCTCGTCTACGACCCGCTGAACGCCGCGGCTCCGCTTTCGGGCAGCACGATGACGGCCGGCGACCTGACCGTGCCTTTCACGACGATCTCGACGGTCGAGCCGGGACAGCACCCGGTCGTCGTGAGGGGCGTGTCCGTCTCCTGTCCTTCGTGACGGCCTGAGTCATCGGGGGGGATGACCCTCTCACCCACGCGACGCCACCCGGGGCGACCGCCACCGCCGTAGCCAGCGCCGTCGCCACGATCCAGAGGTGGTTGGCGGCGGCGCTCGTCCAGGCTCCGCAGCAGCTCGACCAGGAAGAGCGGGTTCCCACCCGACGCGGCGTGGAGCCGGTCGGCGATGGAGTCGATCTCGTCGGCGCTGGGGAACGTGAACATCAGCCCCAGCATCTCGCTCCAGCCAGGCCATCCGTGACTCCCCCTCGGCGGACAGCGCCCGTGTCTCCAGCGCCTCGCCGAAGCGGCGGGACAGCCGCTCCCGGAACCGGTGGGCCCAGGCCTCCCAGTGGGGACGCCCGCGCCCGCTTCTCCGACGAGTCCGGCCAGAGAACGGCGGCCAGGTCCTCCCGCCCCACCGCCGTACGCTCGAGCGCGACGTAGCAGAGGGCGGCGAAGGGCTTGCCGAGGGGGAGGTCGACGGGGGTTCCGTCGGCGGCGACGACGTCGGGGGGGCCGAGGACCCGGAGCTCGGAGGGCACCGTGGAGTCCTTCGTCTCGGACGGCGGCGGCGGAGCCGGCGACCCTCCGTCTGATGTGTTGGCATCGCAGGATATGATGCGTTATCATCAAACATGCGTACCACGGTCGATCTGGATTCCGATCTCCTGGAGGAGCTCCGCGAGGAAGCGCACCGTCGGGGGGTTCCCTTCAAGCATCTTCTGAACTCGCTCCTGCGCCGAGGCCTCGAGCGCGGGCCGGTCGACGTCGAGCCCTACGTGTGCCCCGAGTTCTCCATGGGTGAGCCGCGCCCGGGGATCGATCTCGACAAGGCGCTCCGGATCGCCGGCACGCTGGAGGACGAGGAAGTGGCTCGTCGCCTCCGTCTTCGGAAGTAGTCTTGAAGCTGATCGACCTCAACGTCCTGCTCTACGCGCTGAACCGTGATTCCGTCCATCACCGGCGCGCGAAGCAGTGGCTCGAGGAAACGCTGTCGGGCCAGGAATCCGTCGGGCTTCCGTGGGTCGTGATCCTCGGCTTCCTCCGGGTTTCGACCCATCCGCGGGTTCTGACGAAGCCCCTGCCTCCCGGTGCCGCTCTCGACGTCGTGGACGGCTGGCTGCAGCGCCCCAACGTGACGACCCTCGGGCCGGGCGACGACCACTGGCAGGTTCTTCGCTCCCTCCTCGACGAGGCGGGGACCGCCGGGAACCTGACGACCGATGCCCACCTGGCCGCCCTGGCCATCGAGCACGGCTGCGAGCTCTGCTCGAGCGACAGCGACTTCGCGCGCTTTCCGGACGTCCGCTGGTCGAACCCGTTGGCGGAATGACCCCCCACCGGGGTCGCCGCCCGGGTCGACCTACCGCATCTCCTCGAGGCCCAGCTCCTTCCACATCCACCCGAAGTCGTAGCGGAACGAAGGGTCGCTCCCCACGGGGCCGGGGGCCTCCTCGTAGGAATGCAGGAGATCGGCTACCGCCTGCCGCCCCTCCGCCGTCCGTACCGCCTCGCGGGGCGTGCGGCCGCCGAGGGCGGGGATCGGCTCGTCGGGCCAGTCGCGGTACTGGCGGTCGAGGATCTGCTGGTAGAGCTGCTCGCGGTCCTCGGGGGGGATGCCGGCCAGGGGGTCGGGGGCCGGTCTCCGCCGGGGCGCGTCGGCTGCCGCCCGAAGGGCGTCCTGGACCGTGTCGGCACGGTGCGAGACGAGCTCCCCCACCGCCGCCTCGATGAGCCTCCTGCCCGCGTCCAGCCGGGCTCGCGACATCGTCTCGAGGGTGAGCCGGCGCGGTTCGAGCCTCAGCCAGCCGAGGATACGCCGGGCCGACTCGTCCGCGCCCTCGTCGTCCTGGAGCCAGACCCAACCGTCGTCCTCCGTGGAGTCCAGGGAGGGATGGGCGTCGAGCCGCGCCCTCACCTCCGCCGCGTCCAGCACCTCGAAGTGGGCACGGGCGATCACCAGCGAGTCGCCTTCGGCGGTCTGGAGAGTGGGACCGAGCCCGACGCCCTCGGGCCTGCCCTCGCCGCTTCGCCGAGCGCCGCTCGGCGACCCGGGACCGCTTCCCGGCCGACCACAGCACTTCTTGTACTTCCGCCCGCTCCCGCAGGGGCAGGGGTCGTTGCGCCCCACCCCTCGCCCACCGGCCGCGCCCCGTGCGCGCCGCCGCTCGAGCAGGCCGTAGGGGTCGCCGTGCTCCCGGGCCAGCTGCGCCGACCGGGCGAGGAGGTAGGCCCTGGCCCGCCCGACGCTCTCGATGCCGCGCTCGATCATCCAGGACGCCGTGAGGCGCACGAAGCGGAGATCCTCCACGCGTTCCTCCAGGTCGCCCCGCTCGAGCCCGCTCTCGTCCCGGAGGGACTCCAACATCGCCTGTTCCTCCTCGGCCTCGTCCAGGAGGTCGAAGAGATCTTCGACGTCCCACTCCTCCCGGAACGACCCGAGGAGGGCGTGCTGGGCCGTGGCGACGGCGACCGCCTGCTCCGGACAGGTGGGGACGCCGGTGAAGGGACGAAGCGGCTCCCCACATTCCTCGCACCGCCGCCGCTCCTCCTCCGGCTCGTCAGCGAGGATCTCCTCCAGCGAGCGCACCGGCAGAGGCTCGTCCTCCGAGCGCAACTCCGCCAGCACACTCAGGATGTGCGGCTGGGACGGAAGGGGAACTCCCCAGCGCGGGTCGATGCGGTAGCGGAGTCGCCAGTCCTCGACTTCCTCCTCCTCGTCCCCGCCGGCGTGGGCCCGGTGGATCGCCTCCTCGAGGTCGGGGCGCTGCGCGGGCGGGCAGCGCTCGAGCGCCCCCGCCAGCGCGTGTGCGTCCTCCCGGCGACCGGATTCCGCGAGCGCCCACGCGATCATGCCCGTGTGGTCCGGGTCGTCGGACAGCGCGTGGAGGAGCCGACGACGGGCTTCGGGGTCGCGGGTGTGTCCGAGGGCCGCGTAGACCCAGTGGCGGGCCGCGGGCGCGTCCTCCAGGGCCCGGAGCAGGGACGACACGGCCGGCCGGCCGATCCGGCCCAGCGCCTCCGCCGCGACCCCCCGGTGCGTTCGGGACGCGTCCTCGTCCAGCAGCACCCCGACGAGAACTGGGACGGCTTCGTCCCCGCCCAGGAGCCCGAGGAGGACGAGGAGCCACAAGAGGCCCACGTCGTCCTCGGCGTCGAGATCCCACTCCTGAACGGCGGAGAGGACGGCGGGGAGCGCCTCGTCGCCCAGCGCGACGAGCTCCTCCATGGGCCGCACCGGCATGCCGGGGTCCCAGGAGGTGACGATGTCCACGAGGCCCGCCGCGTCGAGTCGCCGCATCGGTGTTCCGGGTCCGGGTGGGTCCAGGGAGCAACTCGACGATCCCGACTCCGGGGGTCCGAGTCAACGGGGACGCGAGCACGCGCTCGCCGATCACATCCGTATCCGGACCCGTAGCGAGGTGATTCGGGGCTCGACACCGCGCCGCCCGCTCGCTCCCCTTATGTTGACCCTTTCCGTCGCAGACCGTCACGGCCGACGCCGCACACCCCCACGAGGTCCCCCCATGCCGACCCGCCACCCCACCTCCTCATCCCCTTCGACCCCGCGCTCCCGGACCCGCCTCCTGGCCGCCCTCCTCCTCGCCGCCGCGCCCGCCGGCCTCGCGCTGGCGGCGGCCGCTCCCGCGGAGGCCCAGACCGCCGACGACCTGGCCCTCGCCCTCGACGGTTTAGGCTTCCGCGAGATGGGACCCGCCACCATGGGCGGTCGCGTCGCCGACATCGCGGGGGTGGAGAGCCGCCCGAGCACCTTCTACGTGGGATTCGGCAGCGGAGGGGTCTGGAAGACCGAGAGCCACGGGAGGGCCTGGACGCCGGTCTTCGACGACCAGCCGACGGCGTCGATCGGCGCGGTGGCCGTGGCGCCGTCGAACCCCAACGCCGTGTGGGTCGGCACGGGCGAGCCCCAGAACCGGCAGTCGTCGCCGTACGGCGGCGGCGTCTTCCGCTCCCTGGACGCGGGCCGGACGTGGGAGCCGGTCGGGCTCGAGGAGACGCGTCACGTGGGGCGCATCGTCATCCATCCCCGGGACCCGGCGGTGGTGTACGTGGCCGCCGTCGGCCACCTGTGGGGCCCCAACGAGGAGCGGGGCGTCTACCGTACGACGGACGGTGGGGAGACGTGGGAGAAGGTCCTCTACCTGGACGAGAACACCGGGGCCATCGACCTCGTGATGGACCGGAACGATCCCCGGACCCTCTTCGCCGCCATGTACCAGCGGCGCCGCACGCCCTGGGGGTTCAGCGCGAGCGGGCCGGGCAGCGGCCTCTACCGCACGCTCGACGGGGGCGACACCTGGACCGAGCTCCGTGACGGGCTCCCCGGGGGCGACCTGGGGCGGATCGGACTGGACGTGTATCGGCGCGACGGGAGCCTGGTCTACGCCGTCGTCGAGTCGTCGGGCGCCGGGCGCGGGCTGTACCGCTCCACCGACCGGGGCGACACCTGGGAGAAGGTGAGCGGCCGCAACCCGCGCCCGATGTACTTCTCGCTGGTCCGGATCGACCCGAAC